>JBOGXT010000277.1:0-1700 GCA_050694635.1 Thermoleophilaceae bacterium | reverse complement strand
GGATTGATGCGTCTGTGGGTGCAGAACGTCGATCCCATCCCGATCGCGACCCCGAAGTGAACGAACGGCACCGCATAGGTGCACAACGTCGCCGTGACGGCGTCACGAACGGCCAAGTCGACGAACTGCACCACGCTGATGGCGTTGACCGGGCAATCGCGGACTTGGCGGGTCGCCAGCACGGCGTCGTCTCGCGCTCGCAACTCACCGCCCTCGGCATATCGCGCAGGACCATCGGAGGGCGGCTGAATTCGGGTCGGTTACACCGACTGCACCGGGGCGTCTACGTCGTTGGGCACACGGCGGCTGCGCGAGGTGCGCGGGAGATGGCGGCGGTGCTGGCGTGTGGGCCGCGGGCGGTGGTCAGCCATCGGAGCGCCGCGGCGCTGTGGGGCCTGCTTCCCTACCCAGCCGTTGGAGAGGTCTGCGTCACGATCTCGCAGGGAGCTCGCCGTGGGCGCCCGGGCATCGAGGTCCACCGAAGCGGCTCGCTGCTTCGCCGCGACGTCCGGCTCCTCGACGGCATCCCCCTGACTGCCGCGGCTCGGACCCTGCTGGACGTGGCGGCGAGCGTGCCGCGAGATGAGCTCGAGCGGATGGTCGCCCAAGCGCAACGACAGCGGGTCGCGAGCCGGTCGGCGCTCGTCGAGCAGCTGGGCCGCAATCGCGGCCGGCTCGGCACGGCGCAGCTTCGCGCGGTGATCGACATCGACGGCGGGCCGCGCTTCACCCGCTCAAGAGCCGAGCGGCTGCTGCTGAAGCACGTCAGGGCAGCTGCCCTACCTGCCCCGGCCACGAACGTCTGGCGCCACGGCTACGAGCTCGACTTCCTCTGGCCAGCCTCGGGAATCGCGGTGGAGGTGGATAGCGAGCGATTCCATTCCGACTCGAAGGCCTTCCACGCCGACCGCCGGCGCGACGCGGATCTGGCGGCGCGTGGCTATACGGTGCTCCGCTTCACGTGGCGACAGCTGACGACCGAACCGCAGGTAGTCACCGCCCGCCTCGCTGCTGCGCTGGCGCTGCGCGGCCGTGAGTAGCCTGCCGCGGATGGCGATTCGCGAGGCGCGTGAGGACGACCTGCCGGCGCTGCTGCCGCTGATGCGCGCCTACTGCGACTTCTACGAGGCGAACCCGAGCGACGAGGGGCTGGAGCGGATGGCGCGGGCTGCGATCTCGGCTCCCGAGGACGAGGCGTTCCTGCTCCTCGCCACGGACGAGGACCCCGGCGACATCGTCGGCTTCGCCACCTGCGATTGGAAGTGGTCCAGCCTGCGCGGCGCCCGGATCGTCGTCCTCGACGACCTCTTCGTTGCCGAGGCCGCCCGCGGTGCCGGGCACGCCGAGGCGCTGATCCAGGCCACAGCCGAGGTCGCGCGGCGTCACGGCGCGCCGGTCGTCACCTGGCTCACCGCGCCCGATAACCACCGCGCGCAGGCCGTCTACAACCGGGTCGGCGGCAGCTCCGAGCTGTTTCTCGAATACCAGCTCGAGCTCGGCTGATGCGGCTCCTGATCTGGCGTGGGTTCGACGCGTGGCGCGCGGAGGCCGCCGCGGTCGAGCTCCAGGCCGACGGCTTGACGGCGCGCGGCACCCAGATCGGCGTCGACCCGCTTCCCTACCGGGTCGAGTACCGGCTCGACGCGATCGGACCCGGTTTCGTCACCCGCTCGCTGCGGCTCGAGGCCACCGGCGAAGGC
>JBOGXT010000276.1:0-1565 GCA_050694635.1 Thermoleophilaceae bacterium | reverse complement strand
GGCCTGGCCTACGCGCGCCAGGCGCTGCGGCTCGGCTCGCGTGACCCGCTCTTCCGGTATCACGCGGGCGTGGCCGCCCGCGCGGCGGGCCAGGTCGGCGCCGCGCGCGGCTACCTGTCCAGCTCGCTTGCGGCCAACCCCCGCTTCTCCCCGCTCCACGCGCCGCGCGCGCGGCGGGCGTTGAGGGGGCTGCTATGAGACGCCTCGTTCTCGCCGCCGTGCTCGCGCTTGTTGGCGTGGCGCTCGCGGCTCCCGGCGCGATGGCCCATCCGCTCGGCAACTTCAGCATCAACCACCTCGCCAAGGTGAAGGTGTCGAGCGATCGCGTGGACGTCGTCTACATCCTCGACCAGGCGGAGATCCCGACCTTCCAGGAGCGCGACAAGTCGCCAGGCGAGGTGCTCGCCTCCAAGCGCGAAGAGGTGGAGCGCCAGCTGGGGTTGCGCGTGAACGGCCGCGACGTGCGGCTCGAGCTCGCCGATGGCGGCAAGCTGACCAAGCCGGATGGCCAGGGCGGCCTCGACACGACGAGGGTCGAGCTCTCGCTGTCTACCGCGGTGGACGATCCACGCACGGTCGAGCTGCACGACGAGACGTTCGCGGACCGGGTGGGCTGGAAGGCGATCGTCGCCGAGCCCGGCGAGGACACGGCGGTGCGCTCGAATGCCCCGTCCGGGGATCCGACGAACGGGCTGCGGCGCTATCCCGAGGACCTGCTGAACAGCCCGCTCGACCGGCGCTCCGCAACGCTCGCGGTCGAGCCCGGTGACGGAACGCTGGTGGCCCCCAGGGTCGAGGGCGAGCAGACCGTCACCACACGCAACGGCAGCGGCGACGGCTTCGCCGCCGTCTTCGCCGACGCCGCCGCCGGCCAAGGAGTGCTCGTCCTGCTGCTGCTCGCCGCCTTCGGGTGGGGAGCGCTGCACGCGCTCTCACCCGGTCACGGCAAGGCGATGGTCGCCGCCTACCTGATCGGCACCCGCGGCAAGGCGCGTCACGCGGTGTACCTGGGCGCGACCGTGACCATCACCCACACGATCGGCGTGTTCGCGCTTGGCCTGGTCACGCTGCTGCTCTCGCAGTACATCCTGCCCGAGGACCTCTACCCATGGCTGACCCTCGCCTCCGGGCTGCTCGTGGTCACGATCGGGGCGGGAGTCCTCCGCGCCCGGATCCGCGGGCACGACCTCGGGCATCACCATCACGACGGCCACTCGCACTCGCACTCGCACGGCCATTCGCACGAGCACGACCACTCGCACTCGCACGAGCACACGGTCACGCGGCGCAGCCTACTCGGCATGGGCGCCGCCGCGGGGCTGATCCCCTGCCCGTCGGCGCTCGTCGTGCTGCTCGGTGCGATCGCCCAGCACGAGGTCGGGCTCGGGCTGCTTCTCATCGTCGCGTTCAGCGTCGGCCTCGCGGGCGCGCTGACCTTGCTCGGGCTGATCGTCGTCTACGCCCGAAGGATCCTCCCCAGGCTCAGTCTCAGCGGCCGCCTCGCCGGCGCCCTGTCGGCGGCGTCCGCCCTTCTGATCGTCGGAGTGGGCTGCGTGCTGACCGCG
>JBOGXT010000275.1:0-1538 GCA_050694635.1 Thermoleophilaceae bacterium | reverse complement strand
TGCTTCACATGACGGCATCAACTCGCGCGGTTAGACTGTCCTCGTGCGAAGCGGTGTCCTCCTCCAGGAAGCTCGGCTGCGAGCGGGTCTCACCCAGTACGAACTGGCGGAGCGGACGGGCCGAGATCGGGCGGTGATCGCCCGCTGGGAACAGGAGGCGGTCGCTCCCTCCCTGGAGACGCTGGTCGAGCTTCTGCGCGCCTGCGGCTTCGACCTCGAGCTGGTGCTCGTCCCCTACGAGACGGAGCGGAACGAGCGGCTGCAGGCGAATCTGCGCCTCTCCCCGGAGCGCCGGCTGGAGCAGTTGGTGCGGGCGGTGGAGGGGGACATCGCCCGGGGCGGGAGGCGGCGGCGTGGCTGAGGAGCGCTTCGACCCGTTGGGGGTGGTGGCCGCCTTCGAGCGGGAGCGGGCGAGCTACGTGCTCGTGGGCGCCCTCGCCCGCGTCTTGCAGGGGGCGGACGAGCAGACGCGGGGGGTCGACCTCACCCCCTCCCTGCGCGAGCCGAACCTGGAACGGGTGCAGGCCGCCCTCGACGAGCTGGGCGCGAATGCACACGATCGCAGGAAGACCCCCATTGCCGAGCGAATCGTGCGGGGGGAGGAGGTGATCTCCTACCGGACGCCGGGCGGGGAGGTGAAGATCGTGCCCACCCCGGCAGGGACGAAGGGCTACGACGATCTGCGCCGCCGCGCCCGCCGCGAGTACCTGGGCCAGGGGGTGCGCGCCCCGGTTGCCTCGATCAACGACCTCTCCCGCATGCTCGCCGCCCTCGGCCGGGAGCGCGACCTGCAGCTTCTGCTCGGCATGCGCCGCCTGCACGAGCTCGAGCGCACCCTCCGCCCCACCCTCGAGCTGGGTCTGTAGCCGCTCTACAGGCCGAGGTCGAGGGTGAGCTGCCGCTCGGGTGTCCGCTCGCGGCCTCCGATCTCGGGGCGGCGCGGGCGGGTCGGCGCCTGCTCGGGGCGCGCGGCGTGTTCGAGGAGCTGGTGTCGTTCCTGTTCGAGCTGGGCGAGCTTCTCCCCGACGAGCCGAAGCGCGCTCTGCTGGAGGGCGATCTCGCCTTGAAGCTCGCGCCCGCGCGCTCTGCGGGCCCGCCAGCCCAGTCGGGCGAGGCGCTCCTCGGCGGCGGCGAGGCGCCGCTCCGCGCGGGCGCGCAGCTGCTCGGTCTCCCGTTGGCGCTTCTCCAGGAAACGGAGGCGCGACCGCTCCCGCTCCTCTGCCCGGACGATGATCGGACGGCTGGCGTTCCTCGGCCCTGCCGGCAGCGAGCGCTGCTCGCTCGCCAGCCGCTCCGCCCCCGAGTGCTCGAGCGCTTGGGCGAGCCGGGTGGTGGGGTCGCGCTCGTCGAGCTCGTGGAAGTGGCTCTCGGGCTCGCCGACGGTCTCGGTCAGGTAGAGGCGTGTCTCTGTGCGGGCGCGGGAGAGGGCGACGTAGCCCCACTCCTGCAGCCGTCCCCTGTCCGAGCCGAGGACGAAGGCGCGCTCGACGGTGAGCCCCTGGCCGGCGTGCCCGGTGAGCGCGTAGGCATGCTGCACG
>JBOGXT010000274.1:0-3690 GCA_050694635.1 Thermoleophilaceae bacterium | reverse complement strand
TGTTCGCCCAGCGCCCGTAGGGCCAGCGTCTCGACGATCGCCGGCCGATTGTGGCGGGCCTCCGAGCGCGCGAGCGCCCGCTCGAGCACGGCCGCCGCGCGCTCCGGGTGGTCCGCGGCCAGTTCGCTGCGGCCCTCGGCGACCAGCCGCTCGAAGCGCTGCGAGTCGAGCTGTTCGGGATCGAGCTTCAGCTCGTAGCCGCGCTCGCGCGTGACGACCAGCTCGTCCCCGTTCCCCGCCGTAAGGGTCTTGCGCAGCCGCGAGACGTGCACCTGCACCGCCTTGGCGGCGGTGGCGGGCGGACGCTCCCCCCAGAGCTCGTCGATCAGCCGGTCGGTGGTGAGGGTCTCGTTGGCATGGAGCAGCAGCAGCGCCAACAGCGCCCGTTGCTTGCTGCCGCCGAGCGTGACAGAGCGACCCTCATCGAGGAGCTCGAGCGGTCCGAGGATTCGGAAGTCCATGGCCAGTAGGGGACGCGAGCCGTTGGACGCAACGTACAGCAGCCCCGGAGCCCCGCCAAGCCGCTGTTGCCGCGCTGTTGCCGCTCCTTCGCCAAGCGGTAACCGACCCGCCGGATGATCGCCACCGATGTCGGTCCCCAACAACCAGGAGGCAGTCATGGGCCAGGCCATCCCCAGACAGCACCCCGCGGTCGTGCTCCGCTCGCACTACAACCATCTGCGAGCGCTGCTGGCCATCGTGCTGGCCGCCGTCGCCGGCCTCACCGTCGCGGTCGTGATCCTCGCCACCGACAACGACGAGATCAGCGGCACGACCTCGGCCCGGCCGGCCGAGTCCATCAACTACGGCGGATTCAACCCCTCGACCGGGAGGCCAAACGCGGCCCCGCTGCCGCAGGACTCGGTCGCGCTGCCGACGCGAAAGCTGGACGGCGCGACTGACGTACCGCGTTACGACGGCGGCCCCGAAGAGGGCACCCGCGGCGTGGTCCCCGTCCCGCCGGCGAGCAGCCGCCCCGACGGCGGCCCGGAGGAGGGCGCGACCGGCCTCAGCGGTAAGGACTACAGCAAGAACTCGGCGACCGGCGACAACGCCCCCGCACCCGCCGAGCAGTCCCCGCCCCTGCTCCGGCGGACGCCGGAGTCGGGCCAGCCGTTCAGCGGAGCTCGCCCCTAGCGGCGACGAGCCGTACCCCGGGCACCGAAGGGCCCTCCCGACGGGAGGGCCCTTCGCCTTTTCAGGAGCGCACGGCCTCCACGGGCCGTTCCCGATGGTCGGGCTCGCCCTCCCGCTCGTGCTCGACCACCGGCGTCGGCTTGGAGCGCTCCCGCTCCTCGTCGAGCAGGTAGTGGAGCTCCTCGTCGAACCGCTCCTGGCGCCGCTTCTCCTGGCGCGTCCACCACTCGTGACACATCTGGATCACCTCGGTGGCTCGGGGATACGGAAATGATTGCACTAGGACAGCGCGAAGCGGACGAGGTCGCCGAGCGTCAGGCCGTCCTCGGGGTCCGCAATCGGCACGGAGGGACGCCAGTCCGGGCGACTCCTGAAGTACGACTGAGGGTCGTTCTCCAGAAGTCCGAGCAGGACCTCGCAGACGATCTCGGCTCCGACCGGGCCAAGCCGTTGCCCTCCGGTCACGAGCTCGCTCTCCTTGAGGACGTAGAACCACAGGGGCGTCGGGTCGAGCTCTGTACCGAGCTCGGTGCCGGTAAAGATCTTCTCCACGCGCAGATGGCGAGCGACGTCCTGGCCCGATGGCAGCTGCAGCGCCTGACCTCGCAGCAGGTTTCGCAGCGCCAGGGACTGATGCTCGCCGGCCGGAAGGCGTGGGATGTCGAATAGGGGCGGCGACAGGTGTCCGTCGATCAGCCGCGACGGCTGAACGAGTTCCGGAGCGCCTACGGGTAGGAAATTCGCCCATTCGATCTGCCAGCCGTCCGGGAGCGACTTCTGCCCGCGCAGATCGTCCCTCGGGGGAACGTCGTCGCCCGGGACGAAGAGCGAGATGTTGGTGACCGACTCGTTCAGGTTGTAGGCCGCCCGGACCTGGGAGTGACCGAAGCGGAAGGCGGCGGCGCTGAACTCGACCGGCATGTAGGCGTTCTTGCGCGCCTTGTACCAGCGGAGCTTGATGTCCGCCGGCTCACCTTCCTCTTCCTCGAGCTTGCGGCGCAAGAGGTCCTCGCCGCAGATTCGCTTGAGGTAGTCGTGGACGACCACCCACTGGTAGTGCCAGCGGACTCGCTGCTGGGTCTCGTTGAACCAGTTGTCGCGCTGGACGGTCCCATCGCTCTCGACCTCCTGCCACATCCGGTTGTGGAGGCGTAGGAAAACCCGCTGCAGGCCACTCACGACGGTGTTCTCGTCATTGCGCGGGTCACCGATGAGCGCGACCTCCTGCCTGTTGCGCGGAAGGTCTTCCTCGCCGGTTTTTTCGTTCGTGTGGATCAGCAGCCGACCCCGCTGCTCCTGGTCGTACTGGAACGGCTCATCGGCCGGACCCGAGCCGTAGAGCGAGTCGAGATCGAAGCGCGGAGTGCGGAAGTTGTGCAGGGCGTCGGGATCGTTGATGCGGTCGAGGAGCGAGGCGGGATCGAAGGTGATGTCGTGGTCGACGAATTGCCCGAAGTAGGTGTAGCCGGCGGGAATCGCCGCGTTGTCACCGTCCTTCGGTTGGGCCTCCGGCTGCCCCCAGGACGCGCCACCGCCGCTGCTCTCGCGCATCGTCTCGGCGAGCTGGGCGAGCTGATCGAGCGTGTAGGTCGGGGGGGTTTGCGAGGAGCGGCGGACGAGCCGTCCGAAGCGCCCTTCGAAGGCTGGAGACAGTGGCGGGTTGCGGAGGCCGCGAGGCTCGACGCCGTGAATGCGGGCCGGCGGTCGTTGGCTCCCTTGGTCGGTTCCAGCTAGCTCGGGCGTCGTTCCGGTGTCGTCCATTGACGCTCCTATTTCCGGGCGTAAGTCGTGCTCCGCTGGCTGGTACCAGTATCGGGCAACTGCAGGCTTGGCACAACGGAGCATGGCGCGGGCTGGAGGGTCGAGTGGGTTGCAGCGCGCGTTGGACAGTGAGAGGGTCGGCGCGACCGCCCGGGCACCGGGCCCGGGCGAAGACAGAGAGGAGTTGGGGTGGCCGATCGCATGCTGTTCATCGGGTGGGGCGAGTCCGTCGCCGGCCGGGAAGAGCGCGGGCTGGAGGTCTTCAACGACGCCCTGGGCTTCTACGGCCGCTGCCAGCAGGAGGGCCGGATCGAGAACTTCGATGTCGTGCTGCTCGCGCCGAACCCGAGCCTCGGCGGGTACATCGAGCTGCACGGCACCGCGGACCAGCTCAACGAGCTGCGTGAGGATTCCGAGTACCAGCGCATCCTCGCCGAAGCGACGACGGTGGTCCAGGGCGTGAGCGTCTTCGACGGCGTGACCGACCAAGGGATTGCCGAGCAGGTGGAGATCTACCGCGCCGCGATCAACAAGGTTCCGCAGGCGACCGCCTGACACAACGGCACGCCCGCGCGCCCCGCGACAGCGGCAGGCGGGGCGCCGGGCTTGTTCCGCCGGCCGGTCGAATAGGTTGAGCGCGTCCCCCTGGGGGGTAACCCAGGAGCGCTCCGATGGATGGACAGGGAAGGCCCGACCGGGCGAAGATCGCCGCGCTCGTCGAGGCGGCTGCGACCGCGCACCGTGTTGCGCGCGGGCCACTTGCCGCGCTCGTTGCGGCCCGCCGGCCCGGGC
>JBOGXT010000273.1:0-6791 GCA_050694635.1 Thermoleophilaceae bacterium | reverse complement strand
CACTTCAACGCCGACGCCCACCCGGGCAACTACCTGCTGATGCCCGACGGCAAGGTGGCGTTCCTCGACTTCGGGATGACCAAGCACCTCGACAAGGACCAGATCGAGCTCGAGATCACCGCGCTGGAGGCGATCATCGACGCCGACCCCGAGCGGCTGCGCGTGGCGCTCCACGACCTCGGCTTCCTCAACAACCCGCAGAAGATCGACGCCGAGCTCCTGATGGAGCACGTCAAGGTCGTCGGCGGGTGGTACATGGAGGACCGCGAGGTGACCGTGGACTCGCGCCGGGTGATGGACGCGATCGCGGCGGTCTCCGACCCGCGCTCCGAGTTCTACCGGCTGATGCGGCGCGAGAACCTGCCCGCGAACGAGCTGATGGGGCGGCGCATGGAGTCGGGCGTGCTCGCGGTGCTGGGCCAGCTCGAGGCCACGCGCAACTGGTACCGCATCGGGCGCGAGTGGTGGTTCGCGGACCCGCCCTGCAGCGAGCTGGGCCGGGAGGAGTGGCACTACTTCGAGTCGCGCGGCGAGAAGCGCGTACGGCGGTTCGCGGCGCGCGCGACCTAGCGGCGGGTCACCCCTCGATCGCCGACATGACGTGCTTGACGCGCGTGTACTCCTCGAAGGAGTAGGAGGACAGGTCCTTGCCGTAGCCGGATTGCTTGAAGCCGCCGTGTGGCATCTCGGCCACCAGTGGGATGTGGCAGTTGACCCAGACGCAGCCGAAGTCGAGCGCTCGGGACATGCGCAGCGCGCGCTTGTGATTGCGCGTCCAGACGCTTGACGCCAGCCCGTACTCGGTTCCGTTCGCCCAGCTCAGCGCCTCGTCCTCGTCGGAGAACGGCTGGACGGTGATGACCGGGCCGAAGATCTCGGTGCGGGCCATCTCGTCCCCCTCCCTGACGCCGTCGACCACGGTCGGCGCGTAGAAGTAGCCGTCGTCGGTCACGCGCTCGCCTCCCGCCAGCACCTTGGCGTGCGCGGGGGCGCGCTCGACCAGCCCGCTGACGTGGCCGAGCTGGTTGACGTTGTTGATGGGCGGGATGAAGAAGTCCTCCGAGCCCGGCTCCTCGTCCTTCGAGAACCTGACCTGCCCGGCCTGTTCGACGAGCGCGGCGGCGAGATCGGCCTCCACCCGGCCGCTCGCCAGCACGCGCGTGGCCGCCGTGCAGTCCTGCCCGGCGTTGAAGTAGCCGGCGACCGCGATGTCCTCCGCCGCGCCCTCGAGATCGGCGTCGTCGAAGACGATCACAGGCGCCTTGCCGCCCAGCTCCAGATGGCAGCGCTTGAGCGTGTCGGACGCCGCGCGGGCCACCGCCTTGCCGGCCGCGATGCTGCCGGTGATCGACACCATCTGGGGGATCGGGTGGCTGACGACCGCCGCCCCGGTGTCGCGGTCTCCGCAGACGACGTTGAACACCCCCGGAGGGAGGATGTCGGCGAACAGCTCGGCCATGTAGACGCTGCTCGCCGGGGTGGTGTCGGAGGGCTTCAGCACCATCGTGTTGCCCGCCGCCAGCGCCGGAGCGAACTTCCAGACCGCCATCATCATGGGGTAGTTCCAGGGCGCCACCGAGCCGATCACGCCGATCGGCTCGCGCCGGATCGAGGACGTGAAGCCGCTCATGTACTCGGCGGTCGCGCGCCCTTCCAGCAATCGCGCGGCGCCCGCGAAGAAGCGAATCTGGTCGCACATGGGCGGGATCTCCTCGCTCGAGGTGAGCCCCTTCGGCTTGCCCGTGTTCTCGGACTCGATCTCGACGAGGCGCTCCGCGTTTTCCTCGATGGCGTCCGCCATCTTGAGTAGCGCGGTCATCCGTTCGCTCGGGGTGGTGTCGCGCCAACCGTCGTCGAAGGCGGCCTGCGCAGCCTGCATCGCCTCGTCGACGTCCGCCGGGCCTGACAGCGGTGAGGTCGCGTAGACGTCGCCGGTCGACGGGTTCACTACGTCCAGCGTCTCGCCGTCCCGGGGCGGCTTGAACTCCCCGTTGACGTAGTTCAGCAGTTCGCGCGGCTCGGCCATCGGATCACCTCGCAGGGTCGGTTAGTGCAGCCTACGCCGCCCGACGCCCGGCGTCGTTTACGCCGGCTAGAGACCCGGCTTGACGGCCATGTCGATCACGACCAGCAGCAGCACGGTGAGCTCGTACGTGTTCACGTTCGCGGTGCGCCTGTAGAGGGCCTGGGCCGCCGGCGAGCCCGCGCCCTCTCCCGCGGCGACCGCCTCGTATCGCTTGCCCGCTCGCGAGTAGTAGATCGCGCCGATCAGGAAGGAGTTCAGGAAGCCGATGAAGCCGATCGTGATCCAGAAGTCGCCGTAGCCGTAGCCGAGCTCGTCCACCAGCAGGACACCGGCGATCAGCTGGATCACCGACAGCGGCGCGTAGAGCATGTTGCCGATCCGGATCGAGTCCTTCGTGAACTCGAGCTGGCGCTCCGGGCCCTGTCGGGTCGCGAGGCGCCCGAAGATGTGCATCGTCACGCCTCCGCCCACCCAGATGACCGCGCACAGGACGTGCACGGCAAGCAGGAAGTCGGCCATCAGAAGAGCTGGTTCTCTCCGGCGAAGATCTCCGAGACCGAGTCGTCGGTGAAGATGCGGCGGATCGAGTCCTCGAGCACGTCGGCGCAGGTGAGCTGAGTGACGATGCCGGGCGCGCCGTCGCGCAGCGGGATCGTGTCGGTCACGACGATGCCCGCCAGCGGGCCGCCGCTCAGGATCTCGAACGCCTGGCCCGAGAAGAGGCCGTGCGTGGCGACCGCGAAGACCTCGTTGGCCCCCTCGTCGAGCACGGTCTGGGCCGCGGCGTTGAGCGTGCCGCCGGTGGCGATGATGTCGTCGACGATCACGGCGGTCTTGTTGCGCACGTCGCCGATCACGTAGCCGATCTCGGCCACCTGTTGCGCGGGCCGCTCCTTCTCCATCAGCGCGTACGGCGCACCCACCTTCTGGGCGAACTTGCGCACCAGCTTCACGCGGCCGGCGTCGGGGGCGATGATCACGAGCTCGCGCCCGCCGAGCCGGTCCTGGACGAACTGGGTCAGGATCGGCATCGCGGTCATGTGGTCGACGGGCTTCGAGAAGAAGCCCTGAAGCTGGCCGGCGTGCAGGTCCATCGTGACCATCCGGTCGATGCCGGCCGTCTCCAGCACGTCGGCGACGAGCCGCGCGGAGATCGGCTCACGGGGGGCGGACTTCTTGTCCTGGCGCGAGTAGCCGTACCACGGCGTGACGGCGACGATGCGGTGCGCGGAGGCGTGCTTGGCGGCGTGCACCATGAGGAGCAGCTCCCATAGCGCGTCGTTCACGGTGAGCCCCTCGCGCTCCGACCCGCAGATCGACTGCACGATGAACAGGTCGGCGCCGCGGATCGACTCCTCGTAGCGGCAGTAGACCTCACCGTCGGCGAACGTCTTCAGGCCGGCGTCGGTCAGCTCGACGCCGAGCTTTTCGGCGATCTTGCCCGCCAGCTCGCGGCTGGCCCGGCCGGCGGTGACCATGAGCCGCTTGTCGTAGCGGGCGGCGATGCTCGAATTTGGAGTCAACTCCGGCGCCGTCTCGAGGGACGTAGTCATTTCGAGTCCTCCTCAACCCGGTCCGCGTAACCCTCGACGTTCTTCTGCTCCGATCGGGAGATCCCGAGCGCCCCCTCGGGGACGTCCCCGGTGATCACCGAGCCGGCACCAGTGTACGCGCGATCGCCGACGTCCAACGGCGCCACGAGCGACGTGTGGATGCCGGTCTTCACGCTCTTTCCGAGCTTCGTGCGGTGCTTTCTGCGGCCGTCGTAGTTCGCGGTGATCGTGCTCGCGCCGAGGTTGCTCCGCTCGCCGACGTCGGCGTCGCCGATGTACGAGAGGTGCGGGACCTTTGCGCCCTCGCCGATCTCCGAGTTCTTGACCTCGACGAACGCGCCGACCTTGGCGCCCGCGTGCACGACGGTGCCGGGGCGCAGGTAGGTGAAGGGGCCGATGGTGGCGTCGTCGTGGATCTCCGCCTCGACCGCGTAGGTGTGCAGCACGGCGGCGCGCTCGCCGACCCTGCAGCTGGCGAGCGTGGTGTGGGGGCCGATGTCGCAGCCGCCGCCCACGCTCGTCTCGCCCAGCATGCTCACGCCGGGGGCGACGGTGGTGTCCTCGCCGATCGTCACGTCGGCCTCCACCCGCACGGTGCCCGGGTGCAGGAAGGTCACGCCTTGGCGCGCGTGCCGCTCGAGGATGCGCAGCTGGGCGACCGCCTCCGCCCGCATGAGGTCGGCGCGGTCGTTGACGCCGAGGGCGCTCGCGCCGTCGTCGGTCGGATGGGCGACCACGCCCACGCCGTCGCCCCTCAGCACCGGCAGGACGTTCGTGAGGTACCGCTCGCCGTTGTCGAGCCCGACCTCGTCGAGAGCGTCGAAGAGCTGGGGGGCCTCGAACACGTACGTGCCGAGGTTGACCTCGCGTATCTCGAGCTCCGCCGGCGGCACGCCCTCGGTGTACTTGGTCTCGACGATCCGCTCGACCTCGCCGCCGTCGGTGCGGACGATGCGGCCGTAGCCGGTGGGGTCGAGCCGGTCCGTGGTGAGCAGCGTGGCGCCGGCGGCCGCCCTTGTGTGCTCCTCGACGAGCCCGGCGATCTGGGCCGGCGTGACGAGCGGCTGGTCGCCGGAGAGCACGACGACCGGTCCGTCGCCGACGGCCTCGCGGGCGGCGAGCACCGCGGCCCCGGTGCCCTCCCCCTCGAGCTGCTCGGCGACGGCGACCGATTCGGGAAGCCCCTCGGCGACCCGGTCGGCCGGCCGGACGACGCACACCACACGCCCCGCGCCGGCCTCGCGCGCGGCATCGACGACCCACTCGACCATGGGCTTGCCGCAGATGCGATGAAGGACCTTGGGAGTCCGCGACCGCATCCGCGTGCCCTGACCGGCGGCCATGATGAGGACCGTGAAGCGCTCGGGCATGGGGGAACGAGGGTACAGCGAGGGCGCCCAACGCCTATGCTCGCACTGCCACTGGGGAGTGGTGTAATCGGCAGCACGGGTCACTTTGGATGATCAGGCGGTCTTTGGGTTCGAATCCCCCCTCCCCAGCCTTCGAGCCGTCCGGGTCGCGATCGCGGTAGGGACCTCCCAGGTCGTGATACCATAGGTGGTATGGATACCACATCTGGTATTGGGTTCGGCGCGATGCTACGGCGCCTGCGTGCGGGCCGCTTGAGTCAGGCCGAGCTCGCCGTGCGAGCCGCGACCAGCCAGTCGTACCTGTCGCGGGTCGAAGCGGGGGATGTAGCGCCCACGTTGCAACAAGCGGAACACCTGTTGAACTGCCTCGGCTACCGGCTGCGGGTCGAGGTCGAGCCGCTCGCGCGTCGAAGCGACCCCGGTTCGCTGCCAGACCAGCTGGCCATGACCGCCGAGGAGCGCCTCCAAAGCGCCGCCGCGCTGCACAACGCGATGGCCGAGATGAGAGCGGGGCTCGAGTGAGCGACGCTCCGCTCAACCCGGCAGCGCTGCTCGCCACGCTGGCCGAGAACGGGGTCGACTTCGTGGTGATCGGGGCCCTGGCGGTAGGCGTGTACGCGGAGGTGCGCGCGACAGGCGACGTCGACGTCATGGTTCCGGTTGGGGACGAGACCAACACACGCGCTCTTCAGCGAGCACTGAAGAAGCTGAACGCCGAGCGGCTGTCGTCCAACCAGGGCGGTGTCGACCCGACCGCCGGCGACCCCTACCCAACCGTGATGTTCCGCACGCGGTACGGCCGGCTCGACATTCTCTACCACCCCGACGGCAGCGACAGCTACCTGAAGGTCAAGGAGCGCAGCGTCACCACCATGCTCGCTGGCCAGCAGGTCTCAGTTGCGGGCAAGAACGACCTGGTACGGATGAAGCTCGCCGCCGGACGAACCGACGACCTGCGTGACGTGGCCAACCTCACGGCCTCCGAGCAGGGACGACCCCGGCAGATCTTCGTGTCGATGACACTCGCCCCCGGCGTCGACCAAGACTGGGCCCGTGACCTTGCCGCCGCGCGTGTGAGCTACTTCGACTCAAACAGCCGCGTCTGGATCGCCAAGGACAAGTTCCTCCAGATCGAAGCGACCAGGTCCGACCTCACCGACCAGCAGCTCGAGCAGTGGGCGCACGCGCTTGCCGATCGCTTGCTCGCCGCCGAGGTGGTCGCCGACACCGAGATCGACGTCGAGATCAGCGAGGCCTGAGCGGGCCGACCACTGCCGCGGGGTTACCGGTCCTTCTGCTCCTTGGGCACGCGGCCGGCCTCGGCTCCCTTCTCGTGCGCCGGCCCGCCCGGCGGGACGATGCCCAGCACGCGCATCGCCTTCAGCCCGAGCGAGAGCCGCTCGCGGCCGTCGGTGGAGCTCACGTCGAGCCCGGTCAGCTCCTTCACGCGCTCTAGCCGGTAGCGGACGGTGTGCCGGTGGGTGAACAGCCGCTCGGCGGCGCCGGCCACGTTGCCGTCCGCGTCGAGGAAGGTCTCGAGCGTGCGCACCAGCTCGGTCTCGTACTGCTCGTCGTAGGCCACGAGCGGCGCGACCGTCTCGTCGTAGAAGCCCTCGAGCTCGGTGGGGTCCTCGCTCATCGCCGGGAGCAGGAGCCTGTAGGCGCCCGTCTCCTCGAACGAGAGCTCGGTGAGGCCGCGCGCCTCGGCGACGTTGGCGGCGAGGAGCGCCTCGGCCCCCGCGCGATGGAGGTCGGCAGGGTCCCCGGCGTGGCGGCTGCGGGCGACCACCGGCGTGAACTCCGGCAGCGCCGCCTCGAGCTCGCGCAGGATGGCCGCAGCGA
>JBOGXT010000272.1:0-1859 GCA_050694635.1 Thermoleophilaceae bacterium | reverse complement strand
CTGCGCGGCGGAGGCTTCGCAAGCGGGGTGATGGCCGGTGTCCCGGGAAGGCACGGCGCGACCCTTTGGACGCGACTCGACGGGGTCGAGCGCGGCGGCCTCGCCCAGCTCGAGGTCGCCCGGGATCGCGGTTTCCAGCGGGTGGTCGAGCGGCGCTCGGTGCGGGTGCGCGCCGAGCGCGACTTCACCGCCTGCGAGCGCGTGCGCGGGCTCCAGCCGGGCGAGCGCTACTTCTTCCGCTTCGAGGTCGCCTCGGGCCACTCGCCGGTGGGGCGCTTTCGCACCCTGCGTCCTCCGGACTCGCACGAGCCGGTGCGGATCGGCTGGTTTACCTGCCAGAACTACGAGGAGGGCTACTTCAACGCCCACCCGGCCCTCGCCCGGGAGCCCGACCTCGACTTCGTCGTCTGCCTCGGCGACTACATCTACGAGTACGGAGGCTCGGGCAGGCTCCCGGGCCGCCGCGACCCGATCGGGGAGGCGACCACGCTCGACGCCTACCGCGCCAAGTACAACCTCTACCGAAGCGATCCACGGCTGCGCGAGCTGCACTCGGCGCACGCGATCGTCCCCGTGTGGGACGACCATGAGGTCAAGAACAACTGCTGGCGCGCGGGCAGCGAGGGCGTGGTCGAGCCAGGCTTCGCCGAGCGTCGCGAGGCCGCGTACCGCGCCTGGTTCGAGCACATGCCGGTGCCCCGCTTTCGCGGCGAGCGGACGCGGATCTACCGCCTGCTGCGCGCCGGGGCCCTCGCCGACGTCATCTTCCTCGACGAGCGCCAGTACCGCGATGCGCAGCCGTGCGGCGACGCCGAGGTCGTTCCCTGCCCGGATGCCGCCGCTCCCCGGAGCTTCCTCGGCGTGCGGCAGCTCGACTGGCTGCGCCGCCGGCTCGAGCGCTCCCAGGCGGCCTGGAAGCTGATCGCCAATGCGGACATGATCATGGGGCTCGACGCGATCCCCGGCGGGCAGAAGTTCAAGGACACATGGGACGGGTACGCGGCGGAGCGGCGCGAGCTGGTTGAGTTCATCATCGCCGCGGGAGTCGGTGACGTCGTGTTCGTGACCGGCGACGACCACGACAACTACGCCGGCGTCGTGACCACCACGGGCAAGGTCGGCGGCCTCCCGGGCGCGCTCGAGTTCGTCGTCCCCTCGATGACTTCGCTCAACACCGGCGAGATACTCGGTGGTGGCGCGGCAGCCGCCGTCTCCGAGTCGACCCACCGGGCGCTCAACCCGCACCTTGAGCTGGTCGACCAGGTCAACCACGGCTACGTGGTGACCGAGGCGCGCCGCGACGAGCTGCTGGTCGACTTCCGCCACACCGAACGGGTCGACGCCCCCGAAGCCGCGGTCTTTACCGCCCATCGGTTTCGCGTGCCGCGCGGCAACACCCGGCTCGAGCCACGCTGAGTGCAATGGCGAGCGCCGCCGCCGCGCAGCCGTGACGAGGTTTCGGGATGACTCCCGCCGCCCTCGCCCTCGTCCTCGGCGCCGCCGTCGCGCACGCAGCGTGGAACGTGATCGCGAAGACGGCCCCCGGCGGAGGCGTGGGCTTCGTCTGGCTCTCGGCCGCGGCCGCGGCCGCTCTGCTCACCCCGCCAGGCGTGGTGCTGGCCGTCTTGAGCCCGCCCCCAGCCGAGGCGCTGGGCTTTGCGGCCGGGAGCGGCGTCCTGCACGCCGCCTACTACACGCTGCTTCAGCGCGGCTACCGAGACGGGGAGCTCTCGCTCGTCTACCCGCTGGCACGCGGCACGGGCCCGGTGCTGGCGATCGCCGGTGCGATGATCCTGCTCGGGGAGCGGCCCGGCGCGCTCGCGCTCGCGGGCGCCGCCATGATCGTGGCCGCCGTCCTC
>JBOGXT010000271.1:0-4030 GCA_050694635.1 Thermoleophilaceae bacterium | reverse complement strand
GCTCGTCGCCGCGGCCCGCCGCCACGGCGCGGGCGGCCCGGCGCTCGCTCAGCTCGACCCCGCGCGCGCTCGCCAGCTCGAGCAGCGTCTGCTTCTCCTCCGACTCACGCGCCGCCTTCACGAACAGCCAGCCCAGCAGGAGCACGGTCACGATGCTGCTCTCGACCATCATGATCGTGCCGGCCACGCCCTGGTCCTGGAGCGGGCTCAGGTCCCAGCTCGCCTGTCCGGCCCGATAGTCGGGGTAGAAGACGCTCTCCGACCACACGAACACGTTGCCGAGCAGCGCGCCGGTCAGGCGTACGCCGACGATGTACAGCAGCCGCGCGCCGTTGCCGAACCACTCCGGCTGCGGCAGCGGACCGAGCAGCGCCAGCCACATCGTGAAGCCGAAGAAGACGAAGCTCCCGTGCTGGAGGACGTGGACGACCTCCGAGGAGAGCGCCGCCTGGTAGAGGACCGGCAGGTGCCAGACATACAGGTCGATCGCCCAAAGCGCGAAGGCGACGACCGGGTGGGCCAGCACGCGCAGGCGCCGGACGACCGGCGTGGCGAGCAGCGGCTGCATGAGCGGCCCGGTCAGCCCCAGCACCATGAGCAGCGCGGCCAGGTCCGCCATCAGCACATGCTGGGCCATGTGGGCGAGGATCAGCTCCCCGCCGATGTGGGCGACCGGCGAGACGAGGGCGGCCACGATGAGCGCGATCCCGCCCCCGAAGCAGAGCGCCCGCCAGAGCGGCACCGGCCGGCCCTGGCGCGACAGCGTCCGGGTGCGCACCGCGTAGGCCGCCAGAGCGGCGAACGGCGGCAGGAACTGCAGCGGCTCGAAGACGCCGCTGCCGACGTGCGCGACGGGGGCGATCACCACCCCCGAGGATACGGCGGCCCTACGCCGCCGGCACGGCCTGCTCGACGACCTCGGCGGCGGCCTGCAGGCGCTGCTGGTAGTCGGCCCGCTGCATGCGCGAGATCACGAGCCGCTGCACCTGGGCCGTGCCCTCGAAGATCTGGTAGATCTTGGCGTCCCTGAAGAACTTCTCCAGCGGGCAGTAGGTCGTCTGCGCGAACGCGCCGACCAGGTCCATCAGGGTGGTGGTGGCCCACATGGCGACGTCGCCCGCCTTCAGCTTCGACATCGAGCCCTGGCCGCCGATCATCGGCGCCCCGTTGCGGCCCATCCAGGCGGCGCGCCAGACGAGCAGGCGGGCGGCCTCGATCTCGGTGGCCACGTCGGCCAGCACCTGCTGCACGCGCTGCTGCTCGAGCAGCGGCGTGCCCTCGTCCTCCCTGCCCTCCAGGTACCCGAGCGTCCACTCGTAGGCCGCCTGCGCGATGCCGAGCGCCGAGGCGCCCACCAGCGGCCGCGTGAGCTCGAACGTGGCGAGCGCGTTCGAGGAGCGGCCGGTGGACTGGCCCGAGCGGGCGCGCTCGAGCTTGCGCTCGAGCTTCTCCTGGCCGCCGAGCAGGAACTCCGCCGGCACGGGGCTGTCCTCGAGGATCACCTCGGAGGTCTGCGACGCCCGGATGCCGAGCTTCGACTCCTTCTTGCCCATCGACAGGCCCGGGGTGTCCTTCGGAACGACGAACGAGGCCTGGCCGCGGTGGCCCAGCTCGGGGTCGACGGTGGCGACCACCACGGTCACGTCCGCGATGCCGCCGTTCGTGATGAACACCTTGGTCCCGTTGAGGACCCACTCGTCGCCGTCCTGCACGGCCGTGGTGCGCAGCGAGCGCACGTCCGACCCGGCGCTGGGCTCGGTCACGGCGTACGCGCCGAGCTTGATCTCGTCGCCCATGCCGAAGCACTCGGGCACCCAGCGCGCGATCTGCTCCGGCGTGCCGGAGCTGGCGATGCCCGCGGCCGCGAGCGAGCCGCCCTGGATCGCGAGCGCGATGCCCGCGCAGCCCCAGTGCAGCTCCTCGGCGTAGATGCAGCCAAACAGGCCGTCGGGATCGGTGCCC
The DNA here is from genome assembly GCA_050694635.1 of Thermoleophilaceae bacterium. Taxonomy (GTDB): domain Bacteria; phylum Actinomycetota; class Thermoleophilia; order Solirubrobacterales; family Thermoleophilaceae; genus JACVRW01. The sequence continues at coordinate 2,068 of JBOGXT010000271.1, read as the reverse complement.
ATCTTCTGGATGTGGTCGAGCCCGTGGAGGCCCCACTCGCGGGCGGCCTTGATCGCCTCCCACGGAACGCTCTCGTCTCGGTCGTGCTCGGCGGCGACGGGCCGAATCACCTCGCGGGCGAAGCGCCTGCAGTGCGCCTGGTACTCGAGCTGTTCGTCGTTGAGCCTGAAATCCACGGATCCCCACCGCCTCCGGCCGCATTGACTGACCAGTCAATCGTACATGGGCCGGCGGTTTTCCGCGCCACCTCTGGCTAATGTCCGCCACCAATGCGTCGCGTCCTCGTGGCTTTGGCCCTCGTGAGCCTTTTCGGCGGCTGCTCGCTCGGCGACGACGAGACGTCGCGCCCACCCCAGCTGGGCGTGCAGGCCGAGGACGAGGAGGCGGCCGAGAAGCTCGGCTTCCCGTCGAGCGCCACCCGCAACACGATCAGGGTGGGCGGAAGCGACGCGGCGGCCGACGCCGCCGGCGTGGCCGGCGCCCTGTTTCCGGCGACCGGAACCGCCGACCGCCCCACCGCCGTGGTGCTGGTCGACCAGGACGACTGGCAGTCGGCGATCGCCGCCGCCGTGCTGGCCGGACCCCCGATCGGCGCGCCGCTCCTGCTCGCCGACGGCGACGAGCTGCCGGCGGTCACCGAGGACACGCTCGAGCGCCTCGCGCCGAGGGGCTCGGACCTCTCCGAGGACTCCCAGGTGATCCGCATCGGCCCCGACGTGGCCCGGCCGGACGGCTTCAAGACGGCGCTGATCCAGGGCGCCGACCCGTACGAGCGCGCCGCCGCGATCGACCGCTTCTTCTCCGCCGCGCGCGGCAAGCCGTCGAACGACGTGGTGCTCTACTCGGGCGAGCGCCCCGAGTGGGCGATGCCGGCTGCCTCCTGGGCGGCGCGCTCCGGCGACGCCGTGCTTCCGGTCCGGGCCGGCTCGATCCCGCGGCCCGTGGCGCGCGCCATCGCCGAGCACGAGCGACCCAACGTCTACCTGCTCGGCCCGGAGCGGATCATCTCGAAGCAGGTGGCCGACCAGCTCAAGAAGCGCAAGCTCGCGCGCTCCGTGAACAGGATCGAGGGACCGACGCCGGTCGAGAACGCGATCGCGTTCGCGCGCTACGAGAAGGGCGACTTCGGCTGGCGCGTGAACATCCCCGGCTACAACTTCGCCCTGGCGAGCACGACCCGCCCGGCGGACGCGGCGGCCGCCGCCCCGCTCGCCGCGCGCGGCGTGTTCGCGCCGCTGCTCCTGACCGACGACGCGGAGCAGCTGCCCGAGCCGCTCGAGGCCTACCTGCTCAGCGTGCAGCCGGGCTACGAGCGGGACCCGCGCGACGCCGTCTACAACCGCGCCTGGATCCTCGGCGACGACACCGCGATCTCGGTGCGACAGCAGGCGCAGGTCGACTCGATCACCGAGCTGATCCCCGTGCAGTCGAACGCGCCGTAGGATGAAGCGGCCATGAGCGAGTACGAGCGAGCGGACCGCTACGAGCGCGAGCCCACCGTGGAGGACGTGCGCCAGTTGATGGGTGCCTCGACGCCGCACTTCGCGCTCCAGCTGCGCAACCGGATCCAGACCCTCGTCGGCGGGCTGCCGGCGGACCATCCGGCGCGCGTGGAGGGCGAGCGGGAGATCGCCCGGCTCGAGCTCCTCGCGCACGGGTCGGAGCGGCGCGGCGCGATCCAGGCGCACGAGCGCGGGATGCCGAGCTTTCCCGGCGACGCTGCGGTACCCTCGTAGCGAACGCCACGAGGAGGAGCAATGGCTTGGGAGTTTCACGTCCTGGTCGTCGCGAACGTGACCGCGACCTCCGACGAGCTGCTCACGGCCCTCAACGAGCGCGCACAGCGAGGCGCCTGCCGCTTCACGCTCGTGATGCCGCGCTCCGGAGGCGGTGCCGCTCAGAGCCTGGACGAGGCGCTCGAGGCCATGCGGGCTTCCGGCCTCGGCAAGGTGGACGGCCGCGTGGGCGATCCCGACCCAGTCGTGGCGGCGATGGAGGTGTGGGACCCGATGGAGTTCGACGAGGTCGTGGTATCGACGCTGCCGACCGGCGTTTCGCGCTGGATGGG
>JBOGXT010000270.1:0-4540 GCA_050694635.1 Thermoleophilaceae bacterium | reverse complement strand
TCTCGCAACGCCCGTGCCCGTTGCATCAACAGCCACGCGTGGTCGACCGGCTCGATGTCTCCATCGTCGATGACGGGATCGAGCAACGTGATCGCCTCCTCAATGCGGAGTGTCTCGAGGAGCGCGGCCGCGCCAGACGCCGTGGCCGCGGCGCGGGCGGCCGGGGTCGGGGCGTCAGTCACCGACGCGAGCAGGGCATCGGGGTCGTCGTCGATGACCCGGCTACCAAGCGCGCTTACGAAGCGCCAAGCCCAATCGGGTGCGCTGGCAGCCTCGACTAAGGAGGGCACGTCCTCGTGGGCACCGGCGAACCGCTCGAAGTCGAAGATCCGCGCCTGCATCACAAGGGCAACCGCCTGCTCGGGCGTCAGGTCAGCGTCGTATCCGACGTTGGGGTGGGGTGCGATGAGTCGGGGGGCGATCAGGGCGTGCCGCAGTAGCTGTCGCCCCGTCAACGGCGGTGCCTTCCAAGCGCTGCCCTCCCACGCGGTGGGCGGTCGCTGTGTGGCGGCCACGCCAACCAGCGCAGCGTGCTGCTCGGCGCCGATGATGTTCGTCCGGCGAACGAGGATCTTCGCGCCCTTGCCGGTCGACACGACGGCGTCAGGCCGGACGTGCGCCCAGTGTGAGATCGCGTTATCGAGGTCTCGCAGGACGATCACGTGCGGGACGGCGTGGCCGAGCCACGCGTCGATGTGCCTGCGATCGTCGTCGCGGAACCACCAGCCGCGTAGCGTGCCGTCCTCGTCGCGGCTGGGCTCGTCAAAGCAGCTCGGACCGGCCTTCACCTGGGCGCCGAGAATCAGGCCGAGGTCGTGGCGCCGCTCGTCGCGGACCTGAACGAACAGGTCGGTGCCGACATCGTGCTCGGGGTTGGGGATCGGCCCCCAGCCCATATGCTCAAACTCGGCTTTGACCTCGGAGACGCCGGCGCTGCCTTTGCTGCCCTCTTCAGGCGCTCTCACGGCTGTCCGACAATACCTTGGGACGCACGAGCGCCTGCAGGTGCTTCATCGGTGCGCTCGAGGACGTCGTCTCAGCGAAGCGCCGCTCGGCGAACCCGTCTCATTCGGCTTGACAGGCTCCGTGCGGGCGATTGCCGTAGATCGGCCCGGGTTCGGGCTGAGCGAGCCCGCTCACGTTCCGCGCAGGCGCTTCCGAGACGCCGCCGTCGAACTCCTGGACGAGGTCCTTGACGAGCTGAGGTTGGAGATGTCCACGCTGGCCGGCAACTCGATGGGTGGGATGTGGGCCCTGTGGTATGCGCTCGCCCGCCCCGAGCGCGTTCGGCAGCTCGTGCTGCTCGGGTCGGCACCGCTTCTGCCCGGTACCCGCCCTCCGGCGCCCATGCGAGTGATGTCCGCACCCGTGGTCGGAGACCTGCTGCCGCGTGTGATGAAACCCAAACGCAAGGATGCTCGTTCGGTTGATGTCGTCGGTGGGCGGGCAGGACACCATCGTCCGTTACCCCGACCTGATCGAGGCGCTGGTCGCGGCCGGCAACGATCCGATCGCCTCGACCGTGAACCTCGCCGAGCTTCGAGCGACCATCTCTCCCCTCGGGTTCCGACGTTCGTTCCGCGTGCACCCGGACGAGCTGCAGCGGCTGACCGTACCGACGTTGCTGCTATGGGGTGACCACGACCCGGTCGGAGCACTCAAGGTCGCGCACGCGACGGCAAGGCTGGTCCCCGACGCGCAGCTCGAGGTGCTCCCGGCAGGGCACGTCCCGTACTTGGCAACCGCGAGCGAGTGTCCGAGCTCTTGTCCGCGTTCGTCCGCTCAGGAGGCGATCGATGACCGGCTGGCCTCCGCTTTCGGCCGCGCCACCGTAGCCGCTACCTCCAAGAAAGCCGGCCGCAATCGCTCCGGACGACCGATGAAAGTCAAGGGCCTGGGACGCGCTTTGGGCACGAGTTTCGGGGTCGTAGTTGGTCGCGGGTGGTGCTCGGAGGGCGTTAGATCGGCTCCTGTGGCCTCGGTTTCGGCTGGGCGGTGGTCGACTGGCACGATTCGGCCGGTGTTGGTGCGCGGGGTCGGCGCCGGCGGCTGCCGGCGTCTTGGTGGTCGGCCTGTTCGGATGTAGGCTGCGCGGCGGGCGCGAGTCGATGACGTGTCAAAGCGCAGACGTCAGGGGCTCGTGGTCTGCCGCGCGACGTTGCCCTTCGAGGGCCTTGTTATGCGCGCCCCGGTGTCACGCTCGCGCCCATCTGCGCCGGCCCCGCTGCCTTGGTCTTCTCTGGCCTGGCCGCTTGCCAGTCGGAGACCATCCGCTTGTAGGAGGCCTCGGCCTGCTGGGCGAGCTCGTGCTCTGCCTTGCGCATCCGCTCGCGGGTGGCCCAGGTCCCGGTGCGCTTGCCCCTCAGCGTCGGGGCGCCGGCGCGGATCTCGAGCAGGCGCAGCTTCTTGGCGGTCAGCGATGGTTGCTGGTGGGCGTAGTCCTCGCCGCGGGTGAGCAGGCACCAGAACAGCACCGCGAGCTTGCGCGCCGCGGCGACGACGGCGATTCCGTGGCCGCGGCGGGCGCGGATCCGCTCGTAGAAGGCGTGCAGCGGGCCGGGCTGGTGGACGACCGACCAGGCCGCCTCGACCAGCGCCCAGCGCGCGGACGCCGACCCCCGCTTGGAGATCCGGCCGCCGCGCGCCGGCTCGCTACCCGATTGGCGCACCTTCGGGTCAAGCCCGAGATAGGCGACCAGCTGCCGCGAGCTGCGGAACCGGCGGACGTCGCCGATCGCGGCCAGAAACGTCGCCGCACAGATCAGGTTGACCCCGGGCACCGTCATCAACCGGCGTGCCTCCGCCGAGCGCAGCGCCTCGCCCGCGATCAGCCGCTCGACCGCGGCGATCTCTTCGTCGAGGAACTCGACGTGGCGCAGCGCGCTCGCGACCGTCTCCGCCTCCTCGACCGGCAGCTCCAGCTGGCGCAGCCATTTGCGTCCCTTGACCCCGAACAGGTCCGACACGGGCGGCCTGCCCTTCAACCGGCGCATCAGCACCGCGTGGATCTCGTTCTTGGAGCGCGACCGCGAGCGCACCAGCTGCTCGCGGCGCGCGAGCCGGCGGCGCATCACCCGGCAGCGCTCGTCGGGCATCCAGACCGCGTCCAGCTCCCCGGCCCACAACAACCTCGCCAACGTGCGCGCGTCGAGCCGGTCGGTCTTCGCCCGCGCCTGGCGGATCCCCGTGTCGTCGGGACTCGCGACGACCACCCGGCGCACGTGCGGCTCGAGCATCCCGGCGATCTCCCAGGCTCCGCCGGTCACCTCCAACGCCACCCGATCCTCGGCCCCGAGGCTGCGGGCGAACAGCTCGAGCACGTCCGGCGACGTCTCGATCCGCCCCGCCGACCGCACCACCCCCGCCTCGCAGATCGCGACCTCGCAGAAATCGCGGTGCACGTCCAACCCAATCGCTCTACCGACCGACCTCCCCATGACAACCTCCTCGCGTCGATGGACGGGGGGGAGAACCAACGGGCAAACGACAACGACCGATACGTGCTCGCGGCACAACCCGGGCAAGTCGCAGGGGCGGCCAAAAGAGACAAGCCCGCGCTCGAAGCGCATCGTCCAAAACGGCCTGCCCGGCTGCGTTCTCCCAGAAAGCCCCTGTCCCGGATCAGGCGACCGTAAGGTCAGAACCGGACAGCAACCCTCCGAGCATGATTTTCATGCCCCGACGCGGAGGAGTCTGTGCCGGCGCTCGTGTCACGCTTGTTTCGCCAGGCGAATGCGAGCATCAGCTCCGGTCAGGCTGACACGCCCGAATGTCGTCTCTATGAAGGGTCCGCTGTCAAGTTGCGGTCGGTAGTCGGGTCACGGTCCTTTCGGGGTTCGGGGGTGGGGAGCAACGCTCATGTCTCTATGGCCCCCTCGGCGGGAGGATCAGGCGAAATTGGATGCTTCGCTCCGGGGCGCAAGTCCGAAAGGGCCGGTCAGGCCGCCAGACGAAAGCGGCGCCTCTGGGAGCGAACTCCTGGTTGCGGGAAAGCATGTGCCAGATCGCGTGGGTGAGCCGGCGGGCGATGTCGATCTGGGCGACCTTCGCGCCGCGCTGCTTGCCCATCCGCTTCTTGTTTCGCTGGTAGCGCTCTGAGTAGGCGGGGTGCTTGAGCGCGTGCATGGTCGCCTCGAGCATCGCCCAGCGCAGGTAGCGCGGGCCCGTGCTTGGTCAGCGGACCGCGGTGTGAGCCGTCGGCGTTATCACGAGCACGTCGCCGCTCACAGCGCGGTAGCTCGTGAAGGTGATCCAGCTTGTCGCCTTGCAGAACCGCGCTTGAGCGGGTTCGCCGGTCAAGCGGCGCTCGCCTGGGCGACCTTCTGAAGACCCTTTGGGCCGGTCGGCCCGGCGCGGGCGTCAGCCTGGTTGGATGTTCTTGTTGTGGTGGAAGGCGTTGTCGGGGTCGTACTCGGCCTTGACTTCGGCGAGTCGCCGGTAGATCTGATCGCCGTAGGCCTCTCGAACCCGGCTGGAGTCGTCGTCGGAATCAAGGAAGTTGACGTAGACGCCGCCAGCGCGGTGCGGTTGGAGGGCTTGG
>JBOGXT010000269.1:0-10254 GCA_050694635.1 Thermoleophilaceae bacterium | reverse complement strand
GCTCGTCCTCTACGACGTCTCCTCCTCCTACTTCGAGGGCCGCAGCTGCCCGCTCGCCGAGCTCGGCTATTCGCGCGACGGGCGGCGCGGCACGCTCCAGATCGTCTACGGCCTGCTCTGCGACCGCCGCGGCCGGCCGATCGCGGTCGAGGTCTTCGAGGGCTCGCTGCACGACGACAAGACGCTGCCCGCGCAGCTCGAGAAGCTGCGCCGGCGCTTCGGGCTGCGCCGGGTCGTGGTCGTCTCAGACCGCGGCATGGTGACGCGCGCGAACCTCGAGGCGATGCGGCGCGAGCAAGGAGTCGCGTGGATCACCGCGCTCAAGGCGCCGCAGTTCGCAAAGCTCGTCAAAGACGGCCAGCTTCAGCTGTCGCTCTTCGACGAGCAGGACTTGGCCGAGATCGCCTCCGAGGACTACCCCGGCGAGCGGCTCGTCGTCTGCCGCAACCCGCTCGTGGCGGCCGAGCGCTCGCGCAAGCGCGAGGACCTGCTGCAAGCGACCGAGCGCGAGCTTCAGGCGATCGCGGAGCGCGTCGAGCAGGGCAGGCTTCGAGGCGCGGCCGAGATCGGGCTCCGCGCCGGCGCGGTCTGGAACCGCTTCAGGGTCAAGAAGCACTTCGAGCTCGAGATCACGGACGCGAGCTTCGCCTTCTCTCGCAGGCGGGAGCAGATCGCCGAGGAAGCTCGCGCTCGACGGCGTCTACGTGCTGCGCACGAGCGTTCAAGAGGACGAGCTCTCGGCCCCCGAGGTGGTGCGCTCCTACAAGCAGCTCAAAGAGGTCGAGCGCGCCTTCGGCACGCTCAAGGGCCCGCTCGAGCTGCGCCCGATCCACCACCGGCTCGAGGACCGCGTCCGCGCCCACGTCTTCCTCTGCATGCTCTCCTACTACCTCGCCTGGCACCTGCGCGAGGTCTGGGCGGAGCTGCTCTTCAAAGACGAATGCCCACCCACAGCCAGCGACCCGGTCGCCAAGGCAAGGCGCTCCGCTGAGGCCGAGCGCAAGGCGCGCACCAAGCGCACCCGCCGCGGCGAGACGGCCCACTCGTTCTCGAGCCTGGTCGCCGAGTTCGCAACGCTCACGCGCAACACGATCCGCCTGCCGGGCACCGACGCCAGCTTCGAGAAGCTCGCGAAGCCGACGCCACTCCAGGCCAGGGCGCTCGAGCTCGCCGCCGGCGAGTAGTCACCACCCGCACAGGCCGAACCCGCCGCAATCCCAACCAGGGAACGGAACCCCCACCCGCCCGGCGGGGAACTTCGGGCGAGCGGTCGAGCGCACGGGCCGCGCCGGGGGCGGTGCCGACCTAGGGACGGGCACCCAGGCGTGCGGGCCCGAGCGACGTCGCCTGACCGAGGCGTCTAGCCTTCGACCAGCCGCCGGGCCGCTTCCGCGATGCCGGCCGCGTCGATCCCGGCGCTCGCAAGCAGTTCCTCGGGCCTGCCCGAGGACGGCATCTCGCCAACCGCGAGCTTGAGGATTCGAGGCGACTCCTCGCTGTCGGCGAAGACTCCCAGCACCGCATCCCCCAAGCCGCCCTCGGGCCAGTGGTCCTCGGCGACGACGATCCGGCCGGTGGCCCGCGCCGCGGCCCGCAGGGTCTCGGCGTCGATCGGCTTGACGGAGTAGCAGTCGACGACCCGAGCCGCGACGCCCTCGCCCTCCAGCGTCTCAGCCGCCCCGATGGCCTCGTGCACGGTGATGCCCGCCCCGACGAGCGTCACCTGGTCCCCTTCCGAGGCCCGCACGACACGGCTGCCGCTGATCTCGAACCGCTCGTCCGGCCCGTAGATCACCGGTGTGGATGGCCGCATGGTGCGCAGGTAGCGGATCCCGCGCAGATCCGCCATCCGCTTCACGAGCTGGACCGTCTGGTTCGCGTCACAGGGACAGAGGACCGTGCTGCCGTGCACGGCGCGGAGCATGGCGAGGTCCTCGAGACCCATCTGGGAGGGCCCGTCCTCTCCGATCGAGACCCCGGTGTGGGAGCCGACCAGGCAGATGTCGGCTCTGCTCACGGCGGCCATGCGGACGAAGTCGTAGGCCCGGGTCATGAAGGCGGCGAAGGTGGAGGCGAACGGCACCCAGCCGCGGACCTGGAGCCCCACGGCGGCCGCCACCATCTGCTGCTCTGCGATGTACATCTCGAAGTAGCGCTCGGGGTGCGCCTTCGCGAAGATCTCGGCGTGGGTGGAGTTGCCGATCTCGGCGTCGAGCCCGACGACGTCGCCTCGGCCGCGGCCGAGCGCGGCGAGCGCCTCGCCGTAGGCCTTCCGCGTCGCCACTTCCTTCCCCTGCTCGTAGCGGGGGAGCTCGAGCGGACCGACCGCAAAGGCATGGGGCTTGCCGTGGCCGGCCGGCTTCGGCACGTCGACCCGGATCTCGCGGACCCCGCCGAGCTCCGCAACGGCGCTGTCGGGGTCCTCGACGGGCTTGCCGTGCTTTCCGTCCCGGTTCTCGACGGCGCTGGCGCCCTTTCCCTTGATGGTTCGCGCCACGATCACCGTGGGTCGGCCCGCCGTCTCGACCGCCTCGGCGTAGGCCCGGTCGATGGCGTCCATGTCGTGGCCGTCGATGGCGATCGCGTGCCAGCCGAAGGCCCGGGCCGGCTCGACGAAGCGGTCGAGGTCCCAGGCGTGCATGGTCTCCCCGCGCTGGCCGAGCCGGTTGACGTCGATGATCGCCGTGAGGTTGTCGAGCCCGGAGTGGCCCGCGTGCTCGAACGCCTCCCACATCGATCCTTCGCTCATCTCGCTGTCGCCGCACAGCACCCAGACCCGGTACGGGAGCCGATCGAGCCGCTGTCCGGCAAGCGCCACCCCGACCCCCGTCGGCAGGCCCTGGCCCAGGGAGCCGGTGGCCACCTCGACCCAGGGCAGGACGGGGGTGGGATGGCCCTCGAGGGGGCTCCCGAAGCGGCGGTAGGTGAAGAGCTCCTCCTCCGAGATGGCGCCCGCCGCCCTGTAGATCGAATAGAGCAGGGGAGAGGCGTGGCCCTTGGAGAACAGCAGGTGGTCGTTGCTCGGGTTCTGCGGGGCGTCGAAGTCGTAGTGCAGGTGCTTGCCGATCAGCACCGCCATGAGATCGGCCGCCGACATCGACGACGTGGGGTGACCGGACCCCGCGGCGGCGCTGGCGCGCACGGAATCGACGCGTAGCTGCTGCGCCAGCTCCCTCCATGTCTCCCGATCGCTCTGCGCGAGCGTCTGCACTGTCTCTGGATCGGTCATGCTCCCCTCCTTCGGGTGCGGCCCGCGGGCGCGGCCTCACGACTCGACTGCCGCGGGCGCCTCCTCCTCGGCGGCGCCCTCGGCGTCGGCGCGGGGTCCCACCCCGCCCAACGCGATCGCGGCCTTGGCCGTCACGAGGTGGTAGAGGATCAGGAGCTGCACGAGCGCCAGCGACTCGGAGCGCTGGAGGTCGTTGCCGATCGTGAACTGGCCGAGGCGCTCGGAGCGGAGGTGCGACGCGAAGTGGAGCTTCTCCCAGATCGCCTCCTCGATCTCGGCGGCCTGCTCGCGCTCGATGGCGCCGGCGATGCTCACCAGCAGCTCGGACTCGCGCTCGGTGATCGTGATCCCGCGCTCGCCACCGCCGATGACCGGCGAGAGGTCGGGATGAGGAAGGCTGTCGCGCAGCAGCAGCTCGGCGTCGAGCGAATGGGGGTCGCCGCCGTCTCCCTCCCGGAAGGAGACGACCACGTCCGCGTAGCGCTCCTGGGGACGGATGAACTGGGCCGAGTCGGGCTCGCGCCGGTCGAGCTCCACGAGGACCTCGTCGGTGGTGTACCCGCGATGTGAGCAGTCGCGCTGCACCTTCCACTTACGGCGCAGATCCTCGGGCGGCGCGAGGTAGACCCGCACGTCGTAGCAGTCGCGTATGTCCTCGGTGTGGTAGCCCAGCAGGCCCTCGACGACGGTGAAGGGCTTCGGGGTCACGAGGACCGGCGGGCCGAACGTGCCGTCGGCGTGCTGGTAGACGGGCTTGAGGATCGGCTCACCGCTGCGGAGATGCCTCAGGTGCTGGGCGATGATTTCGATGTAGTTGCAATCCGGATGCAGCGGGGTGATGTCGCGCTGGGCGCGCTGCCTTCGGTCGTAGCGGTGGTAGTCGTCCGTGGCGACGGCCGTCACCTGGTCCTCGCCGAGGATGCGCACGAGTCCCCGCGTCATGGTCGTCTTTCCTGCCGCCGAGTCGCCGACGACGCCGAGGATGATGGGGCGCGGCATGGCTCCTCCTAGCTGGGCAACGGTCCGCGCCGGGGCTCCGTGTCGAAGGCGCTTCCTAGGTTCCGGCACTGGCTCCAACTTCCCTTCTCGCCGTGCCTTCGGCGTCTCCGTCGGGCTCCTCCTCCGCGGTGTCGCTGAACACCGAGCTTCGGAGGATGTCGTCGGGCTCGATGGTGACGAGGTCCCTCTTCGTCAGCTTCCCTTTCGAGTCGAACAGCCGCGTGGCCTGGCGCATCCGGGCACGCTCGATGGCGTTGCGGATGCTGCGCCCGTGGGCGAAGCGGGGCCGCTCGAGCCGCCGTTCGATGTAATCGCGCAGGGCGCCGGCGGCGTCGTCGCTCATCGCGTAGCCCTGTTGGTCGACCATCAGCCGGGCGATCTCCATGAGCTCGTCGACGTCGTAGTCCGGGAAGTGGATGTGGTGGGCGACCCGCGACCCCATCCCGGGGTTCGCCTGGAAGAACTCCTCCATCGGGTCCTTGTAGCCGGCCATGACGACCACCAGGTTCTGGCGCTCCGACTCCATCACCTGCAGCAGGACCTCGACCGCCTCCTGGCCGTAGTCGCGCTCGTTCTCCGGTCGGTGGAGGTAGTAGGCCTCGTCGATGAAGAGGATCCCGCCGAACGCGCGCTTCATGACGTCCTTCGTCTTCGGCGCGGTGTGACCGACGTACTGGCCCACGAGGTCGTCGCGGGTCACCGAGACGAGATGGCCCTTCTCGATGTAGCCCAGGCGGTGGAGGATGCTGGCCATCCGAAGAGCGACGGTCGTCTTCCCGGTCCCCGGGCTGCCCGTGAAGCTCATGTGCAGCGTCGGGCGCTGGGAGCTGAGGCCCATCTCCTCGCGCAGCCGGTCGATCACGAGCAGCGCTGCGATCTCGCGTATCCGCCGCTTCACCGGCTGCAGCGCGATCAACTCCTGGTCGATCTCCGCGAGCACCTCGTGCACGCGCGAGCCGCGCACCACCGACTGCACGTCGGCCTCGCCGTCGGAGACCGCCGCCGAGAAGTCCACCGACTCGACGGCCGAGCCCGCCTGCGCTCCCTTGGCGGGACGCACGACCCTCCCGCCGAACTCGTCGGAGAAGGACGGGGATCCGCGGTCGCCCGTGCCGAAGCCCGTCGCTCGACCCGCGGGCTCGTCTTCGGCCTGCGGGTCAAGCGGCCTGCCCGTCGTGTCGCGGCCGCGGGGACTCACTAGGAATCGCCGATCCCCTCATCGGCCGACGCGCCGATGCCGTCGTTGGCCGATGCGCCGTCGCGGACCGCGTGGGGTGCGTCTCGTCCCGGTGTGGCGTCCTGCACCGCCGCCGGGTCGCGAGTCGTCGCGAGGTCGCCCGGGTTCCCGTAGCGACGCCCGACCGCGTCCTTGTGCGCGTACGGATGGACGGTGTAGCGCATCTGGCGATCCGCCTTGTCCTGGCGCTCGAGGCGGAACCCCGGCTCCTCCTCCGGGCGGTTCACGATGAAGCTGAGCCTCGACGTCTGGCGCCCGAGCGAGCTGTCGTAGCAGACCACCTTCACGTAGTGGTTCGGATACGCATCGCGGCACGCGTGGACGTCCTGCATGGCCACGTCCGCCTCGTCCGGAGTCAGGTCGAACTCGGGCTGCTTCCACATCTCCCAGAAGCTGTTGCGGGGATGCGGATCGTCGGTGTACTCGATCATGATCGCCCAGTGGTTCTCGAGCGCGTAGCGGATCTGCGCCTCGATCTCCCCGTCGGTCAGGTCGTCCAGGAACGAGAACGTTCCCTGTGTGATCCTCATGGCTCGTCTCCCTTCCGCGCCCTAGCGGCTGGCCGTGGGAGTCGCCACGGCGTCCGGGGTGTCGGTCGACTCGAAGTCGAAGGTGATGTCCTTCCAGACCTCGAGCGCGGCATCGAGCTCGGGGCAGCCCTTCGCGGCATCCCTCAGGATGTCGGGGCCCTCCGAGTAGTAGTCCCTGCCCTCGTTGCGGGCCTTGATCATCGCCTCGACGGCCACGCGGTTGGCCGTGGCGCCGGCGGCGATGCCCATGGGGTGGCCGATCGTGCCGCCCCCGAACTGGAGGACGACGTCCTCGCCGAGGTAGTGCAGCAGCTGGTGCATCTGACCGGCGTGGATCCCGCCGGAGGCGACCGGCATCACCGGGGCCAGCGACGCCCAGTCCTGATCGAAGTAGAGGCCCGTCTCGGGATTGGCCTCGTTGTGACGCTCGCGGCAGACGTCGTAGTAGCCCTTGATCATGCCCGGGTCGCCCTCGAGCTTGCCGACGACGGTCCCGGCGTGGATGTGGTCCACCCCGATCATGCGGCACCACTTCGCGATCACGCGGAAGCTCACCCCGTGCGTCTTCTGGCGCGTGTAGGTGCCGTGGCCGGCGCGATGCAGGTGCAGGATCATGCCGTTCGCGCGCGCCCACTTGGACATCGACTGCATCGCCGTATAGCCCACGGTGAGGTCCATCATGATGATCACGCTGCCGAGCTCCTTGGCGAACTCGGCGCGCTCGTACATGTCCTCCATCGTCGCGGCCGTCACGTTCATGTAGTGGCCCTTGACCTCGCCGGTGGCCGCCGAGGCGCGGTTGACGGCCTCCATCGCGTGGATGTAGCGATCGCGCCAGCGCATGAACGGCTGCGAGTTGATGTTCTCGTCGTCCTTCGTGAAGTCGAGGCCGCCGCGCAGCGCCTCGTAGACGACCCGGCCGTAGTTCTTCGCCGAGAGCCCGAGCTTGGGCTTGGTGGTGGCGCCGAGCAGCGGGCGCCCGAACTTGTCGAGGTACTCGCGCTCCATGACGATGCCGTGCGGCGGGCCCTGGAAGGTCTTGAGGTAGTGCGGCGGGATGCGCATGTCCTCGAGCCGCAGCGCCTTCAGCGCCTTGAAGCCGAAGACGTTGCCGATGATCGACGAGGTCAGGTTCGCGACCGAGCCCTCCTCGAAGAGGTCGATGTCGTAGGCGATCCGGGCGATGTACTGACCCTCGGCGCCTGGGACCTCATCGAGCTGGTACGCCTTCGCCTGGTAGTGCTCGTGCGGCGTGAGGCGGTCGGTCCAGACCACCGTCCACGTCGCGGTCGACGACTCTCCGGCCACCGCGGCCGCGGCCTCGATCGCGTCGACTCCGGGCTGAGGGGTGATGCGGAACGCGCAGAGGACGTCGGTGTCCTTCGGCTCGTAGTGGGCGTCCCAGTAGCCCATCTCCGCGTACGGGGTGACGCCCGCGGCCCAGCGGTCCTTCTTGCTGCCGTTCCCGGATGTGGGGGTCATCTTCCTCTTCCTGGCTTCGCCGTCAACCGTCACCCTATCGGCCTCGACCTAAAGAATACAAGTGAAATGTTCCCATCTTTCCATAGGGGTTTACCTATGTCATGCGGGCCGAGAGAGGACCGGCCTCTGCCTGCTCCGAAACCATCGTTGCGACGCCGGGGGAAGTTGCGCTCACCCGCGGCACGGCCGAGGCGAGCGACTCGCGTGCGCAGAGCTCGATGTCGGCGGCTTGACCCGTCTCCCGCAGCACCCTCGCGTCGGCGCTCTCACCGAGGGGCTCGAGCGGACCGGCGTACGCGGAGGCGAGGCGCTCGGCCGCGCGCGCCGCGTCGGTGCGCTTGCCCGAGAGCCGCGCGACGATCCGGCCGGCCACGTAGGCGTCCTCGAGCGCGAAGCGGCCGTCCGTGCCCGCGCAGACCACAGTCACGTCCGAGCTCGGCGGCAGCGCCGCGATGATCGCGTCCAGGTTCAGCAGCGAGCCCACGAGCACCTCGTCCGCGCTGCCCGTCGCGGCCATGATCGCCGGCGTGCCGTTGGTCGTGCAGAGCACGAGCTCGGCGCCGCCCCCCTGGCCGAGTCCAGCGGGCGAGTTGCCGTGGTCGAAGCCGGGGATTCGGCGGCAGCCTCGCTCGCCCGCCAGGAGCCGGCCCGGGGCGCGCAGGCTCTCGGCGCGCTCGACGGTTTCGCAGCACAGGACGCGCCGAAAGCCGCCCTCGAGCGCCGCGACGATGGTGGATCCCGCGCGCAGCACGTCGACGACGACCGCCACCTCGGCGCGCTGGGCCTCCGCAGGGGTGAAGGCCACTTCGATCAAGGGCGCCACCGCGTGGCTCGTGCCTCGACCCGGGCCTCAGGGGGCCGCCGCGACCTGGTCGCGCTCCCGCTCCATCTCCTCGGAGTACTCGCCACGGCGCGCGGCGCCCGTGAGGCGCGCCCGGTGATGGAGGGCGGCCTGTGCCGCGGGGACGTTCGACTGCTCCCCGCGCCAGGTCTCGAGCGAGAGTCCGAGCAGGGCGCGCCCGTAGGAGAAGCTGATCTCCCAGGGCAGGCCGTCGACGCGGCTCATCGCGTCGAGGTGGGCGCTCGCGCGCTCGTCGCTCTGCCCACCGGAGAGGAAGACCACGCCCGGCACGGCCGCTGGGACCGTCTGGCGGAGACTGCGCAGCGTGCACTCCGCGACCTCCCGGACGCCGGCCTGGTCGGGACAGTCGTAGCCCGACATGACCATATTGGCCTTGAGCAGCAGGCCCTCGCACGCCACGCGCTGCTCGAAGAGCTCGCGGAAGACGTGGTGAAGCGTGGCCAGCGTGGCGTCGTATGAGCGGTCGATCGCATGGTCGCCGTCCATCAGGACCTCGGGCTCGACGATCGGGACCAGCCCGGCCTCCTGGCAAAGCGCGGCGTAGCGCCCCAGGGCATGCGCGTTCGTCCTGAGGCAGTAGTCCGTCGGGATGCCGCCGCCGATGGTGATCACCGCTCGCCACTTGCAGAAGCGAGCGCCCATCTCCGAGTACTCGGCGAGCCGGTCGCGCAGACCGTCCAGGCCCTCGGTGACCTTCTCGTCAGGCGCACCGGCGAGCGGCTTGGCGCCGGTGTCGACCTTGATGCCCGGGATCATGCGGCGCCGGGCGAGCAGCTCCGGGAACGGAGCTCCGTCGGAGCTCGACTGGCGGAAGGTCTCGTCGAACATGATCACGCCGCTGATGTGCTCCTCCACCCCCTCGGTGGTGAACACGAGCTCGCGGAACCGGCGACGCGCCTCCTCCGTCGGCTCCGCGCCCACCTGCTCCAGACGCTTCGACATGGTGGCGTTGCTCTCGTCCGCCGCGAGGACGCCCTTTCCGTCCGCGACCAGCTCGCGCGCGGTGGCCTCGAGCGCTTCTCGGTCCGTGCTCATGGCCCCGCCACCGTTCCCTCGATCACCTTGCTCATCGAGCCTCGGGCGACGACGACGGAGTGGGTGAACGTGCTTCCCTCCGACCGCCACGGGCTTCTGAGCAGCTCGCCGCCCGTCACGCCGGTGGCGGCGAAGAACGCCTCGCCGCCCACGAGGTCCTCGACCGAGTACACGCGCTCCGTGCTCAACCCGGCGTCCAGAAGCGCACGCGTCTCGTCGGCCAGCTGGGGCGCGAGCCGCGCCTCCATGCAGCCGCCGAGAGCGCGAACCGCGCAGGCCGTCATCACGCCTTCGGGTGTACCGCCGATGCCCATCAGGAGGTCCGCCGCCCCACCCGGGAGCAACGGGGCCAACGCCCCGGCCACGTCACCGTCGGGCGGCGAGATCACGCGGGCCCCAGCCCGGTGGATCTCCTCGATCAGCTCGGCGTGTCGCGGCTTGTCGAGGACCACCACGCGGACCTCCTCGATGGACTTCTCCAGCGCTTCCGCGACCCGCACGAGGTTGGCCTTCGGCGCATCGGTGATGTCGATCGCCTCGCGGCTCGCGGGCGGACCCACGAGCTTGTCCATGTAGAAGGACGGCCCCAGGCGAGCCATGGAGCCGGCCTCGGCGAAGGCGATGGTCGCCAGCGAGCCCGGCAGCCCCTTGGCACACAGCTCAGTGCACTCTAGGGGATCGACGGCGATGTCGAACGGTGGGCCTCGGCGGGTTCCGACGAGCTCGCCGTCGTACAGCATCGGCGCGCTGTCCTTGGCCCCCTCGCCGATCACGACCGTGCCGGTGCCCGGCGCCGTGGCCAGAGCGCTGCGCATCGCGTCGGTAGCCGCGGCGTCGGCCGCTTGGCCGCTGCCACGGCCGACCCAGCGCTGGCATGCGA
>JBOGXT010000268.1:0-2547 GCA_050694635.1 Thermoleophilaceae bacterium | reverse complement strand
TCCTCGAGCGCCTCGAAGCCGTGGCGCTCGAGCGGCCAGTCGGCCACCCGCCCGCGCGCGTCGCTCAGGACCTTGATCGCGGCCTTCGCCGCCTGCTGGCGCCCGCCCCCGGCGGTGCCCAGGCGGTGGGCCCGAAGCGCCTGGCGAATTGGGCCCGTCTCGGCCCCGGACAGCTCGTCCGGATAGCGCCTCTCGAGCTCGGCCAGGGTGGCGAGCATCACGTCGGCGTCGCGCACGCCGGCCAGCTCGCGAGCGGCATCGCGGAAGCTGTCGGCCTCGCGCCGGAACACCTTCTCGCCGATCTCGCCGCGCACGAGGCGCAGCAGCGCGCGCAGCTTCTTCATGTCCTTGCGCGCTTCGTGCACCCCCTCTTCGGTTGCGTCTGTGAGCGCGTCGATCGCGTGGTCGATGCGGCCGCGGGCTATGCGGGCGACTCCCTCGGGAACCGGCTCGCCCCGCTTGAGTCGGTACGCGCGGGACATCGCAGGGCGAGCCTACCGCTCCCGCTCGAGCAGCTTGGCCGCCGCGCTCGCCGGGTCGAGCCGACGCGCCACGACCTCGTCGAGCAGCTCCTGGACCGACTCGTCGTCGCGCACCTGCGACTCGAGCCGGCGCCTCAGCCGCGCCGCGGCCAGCGCCAGAACCTCGTTCATCAGGTTGCGGCGCCGGCGCTCGGCCAGCGTGCCCTGCTCGCGGATGAAGGCGTGGTGCTCGGCGATCTTCTCGGCCAGCTCCTCGACCCCCTCGCCCCGGCTCGCCTCGGCCTTCACGATCGGCACACGCCAGCCCTCCTGCGGGCCCAGCGACAGCACGCCGCGAATCTCGCGCACCATCGTGTCGGTGAGCGGGTGGTCGGACTTGTTGACCACGATCACGTCGGGGATCTCCATGACGCCCGCCTTCAGCGCCTGGATGGAGTCGCCGCTCCCCGGCATCAGGACCAGCACGACCGTGTCGGCGTGGTCGATGATGTCGACCTCGGCCTGGCCCACGCCGACGGTCTCGAGGAAGACGTCGTCCTTGCCGCTCGCGTCCATGAGCAGCGCCGCCTGGAGCGTCGCCTCGGAGAGGCCGCCGAGCGCGCCGCGGCTCGCCATCGAGCGGATGTAGACGCCGCGGTCGAGGAAGTGGTCGGAGAGGCGGATGCGGTCGCCCAGCAGGGCTCCCTGGGTGAAGGGAGAGGAAGGGTCGATGGAGAGGACCGCGATCTGGCGGTCGCTCGCCCGCGCGTGCTCGATGAGCCGGCCGATCAGGGTGGACTTGCCGACCCCGGGCGGACCGGTGAAGCCCACCACCTGCGCACGGCCGGTCCTGGGATAGACCTCGCGCACGAGCGCCCAGCCCTCGGGATCGTCGTTCTCGACGAGCGAGATCGCCCGTGCGAGAGCGCGCCGGTCGCCATCCAGCAGGCGCTCCGCGAGCGTCATTCGTATGCCAGCGCGCGCAGCACGTCGAGCTTCGCCGCCCGGCGCGCCGGGAAGATCGCGGCCAGCACGCCGGCCAGAGCGGCCAGCACCAGCAGCACGATCAGCGTGCCGATCGGGTAGGCCAGCTCGAAGCCCTCGTCGGCCAGTGGGCGCGACACGAGCGCGGCGAAGATCACGCCCAGCACCGTGCCGAGGATCGCCCCGATCAGCGCGGTGATCACCGACTCGTACCGCACGAGGCGCCGCACCTGCCGCCTCGACATGCCCACCGCGCGCAGCATGCCGAGCTCGCGCGTGCGCTCGTGGATCGACAGCGCCAGCGTGGTCACGATGCCGAGCAGCGAGATCACGATCGCCAGCGCCAGCAGCACGTAGAAGAACCCGACGAGCTGCTGGATCTGCTCCTCCTGGTTGTCCTTCAGCTCCTGCTGGTTGAGCGTCTCCACGACGGGGAAGCGCCGGTCGACCCGCTGGGAGATCTGCTCCTGCACGGCGTCGGCGTTCGCGCCCTCCTCGAGCCGCACCAGCGTCATGCTCGGCTGGCGCGAGCCGAACTGGCCGCGGAGCGTGTCCTCGCTCACCACCACGTTCCCGAGCAGGTCGGCGTTGTCCTTGACCGTGCCGTCGACGGTCAGCGTGACGTCGCGCTCCAGCGGGCTGCGCACCGTGATCCGGTCGCCCACCTCGATGTCGTTGCTCGACGCCCAGGCGTCGTCCACCACCGCCGTGTCGCCGGTCAGCCCGGACAGGGTGTCGGGCGAGCCCTCCTCCCAGTCGAGCGACAGCACGTCGGAGACGGTGGACGGCTCCACCGCCGACAGGCGGATGTCGCCGCCCTCGTACTCGGCGCCGCCGAAGCTGAGCGACGACACCGTCCGCACGCCGTCGACCTGCTCGGCCTCGCGCGCGGCGGCGGGGCTGATCGGCGAGAAGCCGTCGGTGTGCTGCAGGACCACGTCCCCCTGGAAGTTGCGGTCGATGGCGTTGCCGATCGAGGCGCTGATGCCGGCCGCGAACACCGTGACGAAGACGACGACGCCCAGGCCGATCATGAGCGCCGCCGCGGTCACCGCCGTGCGGCCCGGCTTGCGCACCGCGTTCTCGCGCGCCAGGCGCCCGG
>JBOGXT010000267.1:0-7197 GCA_050694635.1 Thermoleophilaceae bacterium | reverse complement strand
GATCAAGGAGTGCGAGGTGGAAAACTCGCTGGTGGGCGCGATCAGCACGACGGCCGCCGCCGCCGGCGCAGCCGTCAGCCACAGCGACAGCTCCGGGCCGACCAGCCCGACGGCCAGCAGCGTGCCGAGCACGGCCACCGCGACGAAGTTCACCGAGCTCTTGATCAGGAAGAACGCCACGGATCGTCGTGCGATCCGGTCGGCGGGCATGCCGCCCTCGTGCAGGATCCAGGCACCCAGGGCGAGTCCCCCGGCCCCGCTGGCAGGCACGATCGAGCCGACGGCCAGCGACGACCAGGAGATCTCCCAGCTGGTGCGCCAGGGCATCTGGCGGCAGAAGATCGGTCGGAACATGAGGACGTACGACACTCCCGAGAGCGCCTCGAACAGCACGGCGAGCGCCAACCAGCCCGGGTCGGCGTCGCCCAGCCGCTCCCGCACCTCGCCGAGGCCCGGGGCGAGCACCACCACCAGGCCGAGCACCGTGAGCGCCGCAAGCACCGGGATCGCGCGCCGGACGAGCCGCCTCGGCTGGAACTCGCGCGGCATCTCCACCGCGACCAGGCCTTCGACGGGCCGCGCACGAAGGCGTCCGCTCTCGGCGCCGCTTGGAGACCCGCCGGTCATCCGCCTCCATTCTCGCAGCCGGCGCGGGAGGGCCTGCCGCGAAGACGGCGGAGCATGGGCGCGGCTGGGTTCGAACCAGCGACCTCTCGCGTGTGAGGCGAGAGGACGAGCAGGCGTAGGCCTGCTCTCTGCCTGCAAGCCCGCTAGTCCTCGGGCATGTAGCCGTCGCGCGGCCCCCACGCGATCAGGATGGGCGGTTGATGCTCGCGCAGATAGGCCTGGATGCTCCGGAAGGGTCGAGGGTAGTGGCTTGGTCCTCGAAGATCCCGACCACGGTCTCGCGCCGCCGCGGGTCCTGCATCAGCGACCAGTGCAGCTTCCAGAGGTTGGGGCTGACGCGATCGCCGCGGCAAGCAGCTCGTCGTGGGAGGCCAGCTTGACCCGCGGGCGCTGCTCGCTTCGCCCGCGTTCGAGTTCGTGCGCGTCGATCGCGCGCCAGCCTTCGGCCGTGACCAGGCCCGGCTTGCGCTCGGCGAGTAGCGCGTCGATCTGCTCGCGACCGGGGTTCGGCGGCTGCGGCAGGGCTCCCGTTCGCAGGTCCTCTGCGAGGCTGCTCACCGTCTCCTCGGCGTCGCGCTTGTTGGTGCCCAGGATCCCGGTGGGGCCGCGCTTGATCCAGCCCACCGCGTAGACGCCGGGGAGCGGCCGGCCATCGGGCGTGAGCACCCGGCCGCGCTCGTTGGGGAGCACGAAGTGGCGCTCGTCGAAGGGCACGTCGGGCAGCGGCACCGCCCGGTAGCCGACCGAGCGCAGGATGAGGCCGCACTCGATCGTCTCCAAGTCCGCGTCCACGGCCCGCGCTCTCAGCGAGCCGTCGCCGGCCCGCACGATCTCGTTGCGGCGGACGTCGATCGCCTCGACCCTGCCGCTCCCGCGGATCTCTACAGGGGAGCGCAGGAAGCGGAGCTCGATCCGCCGCCGGGCGTCGCGACGGGCGGGCCGGGCCGCAAACTCGCGCAGCAGCCCTACGTTCTTGCGCGCAGTGAAGGTGCCCTGCTCGGCCAGCCACCGCCGCGACGCCGGGTCGAGCTCGACGTCATCGTGGTCGACGCGGGTGTCGACGCCGTCGAGGTGCCCCAGCTCGCGCAGCTCGGTGCTGGTGAACGCCGCCTGCGCGGGACCGCGCCGGCCGAGCACGATCACCTCCTCGATGCGGCTCTCGCGCAGCGCCTCGAGGGCGTGGTCGGCCACGTCTGTGCGCTCCAGCTCGCGGGCGCTCAGCGTGAGCATGCGCGTCACGTCCGCCGCCACGTTGCCGTTGCCGATCACGACCGCCCGCTTCGCCGACAGGTCGAACTCGAGCCCGCGGAAGTCGGGGTGGCCGTTGTACCAGGCGACGAACTCCGTGGCGGGCCAGCTCCCCGGAAGGTCCTCGCCGGGGACTCCCAGCGACTTGTCGGTCTGGGCGCCGGTGGCGTAGACCACGGCCGTGTAGTGGCGCATGAGCTCGGAGTGCGAGACGTCGGCCCCGACCTCCACGTTCCCCAGCAAGCGGCAGCCACGCTGGAGCGTCAACCTGTCGAACGTGTCGTCCAGGCGCTTGATCTCCTGGTGGTCGGGGGCCACGCCGCCGCGCAGCAGCCCCCACGGCGTGGGCAGCCGCTCGAACAGGTCGATCTCCGCGTCGCCGCGGGCCCGCAGCAGGCAGGCGGCGGCGAACGCCCCGGCCGGCCCGGCGCCGACGATCGCCACTCGCGGTCGCGTGCGGGCCATCAGGCGGCGGTCCGCTCGGCGGTGCTGCCCCCGGCGAAGAACTCGGCGTTGAGCTCGAGCGCGTACTCGTACTTGGAGGGGAGCTCGAAGTCCGCGAAGATCGCGTCGACCGGGCAGGCCTCCACGCAGGCGTCGCAGTCGATGCAGAGCTCGGGGTCGATGTAGAGCTGCTCGGCGGCCTCGAAGTCGGGCGCCCCCGGCTTCGGATGTATGCAGTCGACGGGGCAGACCTCGATGCAGGAATCGTCTTTGATGCAGCTGCCGGCAATGACGTATGTCATCACCCCACAGGCTACATACCCTCCAAACCCGGACGCATTTCGGGGAATAACCCGGGAAGCCGTCGCGATACCCGGCGCCTTTAAGCCCCCTCGGTCATCGCGCTCCGTGTGTGGAGCAGGTTCTTCACCCCGTTCACGCCCTCGATCGAGTGGATCGCCCGAACGAGCTCCTCGATCTGCCCGTCGGTCTCGAGCTGACCGCGCAGGTAGATGACGGCGCTGTCGGCGTTGACGCTCACCTGGCCCTTGGGGACGCCAGCCTTGCGAAAGGCGATGCTCTCGACCTTCTGGGCGAGCGTGACGTCGTCGGGTGGCTCCTTGTGAGTACCGATGCCCGGTACGGCATGCGCAGCCTTGTAGGCGACGCCCTCGGCGACGCCCTCGAGGTACCTCGCGCGTCGCACGGCATCGCGCGAGCGGCGCCGCAGCGCGGCGCGGGTGCGGTCGCGCACAATGTGCCGGCGGCGCGCGCCGTGCTGGCGGTCGAAGACGAAGTACTCGGCCAGCGCGCCTACGCCGCCGGCCACGAGTAGCGCGGCCGTCGTGGCCGCGGGTCCGCCCATGCTTCGGGCGCGGCCTCGCCCGCGTGGCCGACTGCTGACGAGGTTGGCCATGGGAAACGCCCTCCTCTGCTGGTCGCTCGGCAACTCGTGGCGAAGCACGCCGACGAGGGCCCTGCTCACCCAACCTACTCCTCTGGTCAACTGGGCTCCGCCGTTCCGGATGGGACGAGACCGCGGCCCCTGATCCACCGGGACAGTCCCGCGCGAGCGGGTCTCGCCGATCGCGGCGCAAGGTGGGCTGTCCGTGCGTTTCGAGCCGCCGGGGGCGAGCGCAGGCAGACGCCGGGGCGCTAGCTCCGCAAGCCCACGGGCCAGGGCTCTTGGCGGTAGCCCATCTCCCAGAACATCCACTCGTACTGGCTCGTGGTGCGGAAGCGCTCGCGCATGCACGCCTCGTCGGCAGGGGCTAGCTGCGGGCCGAGGCGGTCGGTGAGCGCGAGCACGGCGCGGACGACGGCCGCGAACTCCTCCCCGCCGTAGGTCTCGATCCAGCGCTGATAGAGCGGGTTGGGCGATCCACGCTGAAGCAGCGCCTTGCCCACCTCCCAGTAGATCCAATAGCAGGGCAGCACGGCGCCGAGTGCCTCGGGAAACGAGCCGCCGTAGACCACGGCCAGCAGGTAGCTGGTGTAAGCCAGGTTGGTCGGCGCCATCGGCGTTGCCGCGACCTCCGCCGCGCTCATGCCGAAGTCCGCGAAAAAGGACTCGTGCAGCGAGCGCTCGACGGCGATCGCGCCCGCGGCGTGCTCGCTGAACATCGCGATGTCGGCCTCGGTGGGCGCCCGCGCGGCGGCCACGCTCAGTGCCCGGGCGTACTCGCGCAGGTAGTGGGCGTCCTGTACGGCGTAGAAGCGAAACGCCTCGCCATCTAGCGACCCGTCGGTCAGTCCCGCGATGAACGGGTGCGCAAGAATCGAGGCGTAGATGTCGTCGATGCCCGCCCACAGGCGGACGGAGAGCAGTCGGTCGTCGGCTTCCTCTCTTCGCACGTGAAGGCCGGCATGCTAGGCGAGCTGGTCGGCGGCCACCAGAGGCGCTCTTCGAGCGCATTGCGGTCACCGATCTCCTCGGACCGCATGCGAGACAGAGGCCCACCTCTAGGAACTGAAAGGCAGCCGCGGCGGACGGGACCGGGTGTACGCTCGGCGGGAACCGTGAAGGCGATCGCCCGCGACGTCCAGACCTGGAGCGTGTTCTCCGAGCAGAAGGGCTACGCCTTCAACGGCTACGCGGTGAGCACCGAGGACGGGACGGTGCTGATCGACCCGCCGGACCCGGGCGAGGACGGTTGGCTCACCGTTGACCTACTCGAGCCGTTCGCCGGCGCGTGGCTCACCAACCGCAACCACGGCCGGGCGGTGGCCGCCTTCCGCGAGCGCTACGGGCTGACCGTTTGGGCCCACCAGGCCGATGCCGACCGGCTCGAGGCGGGCGCTGACCAACGGGTCACGGGCCGCAGCACCATCGCGGGCGACATCGAGATCGTGCCCGTGCCGGGCAAGTCGCCGGGTGAGATCGCCTTCCACCTGCCACGCAGCGGCGCGCTGATCGTCGGCGACCTGGTGATCGGCGTCCCGGCAGGCGAGCTGTCTACCTATCCCGACGAGGTGATCGACGACAAGGCGGAGCTCCACCGCTCGGCGACGCGCCTGCTCGACTACGACTTCGACGCGCTGCTGCTCTGCGACGGCCAGCCGCTGCCCTCCGGGGGGAAGGAGAAGCTCCGGGAGTTCGTGGAGCGCTGCGCACACTGATGAAGGCCGGGCACGGCTACGCGGGCGCGATCGACTCCGCGTTCGCGTGTCTGTTCTCGAGGCTCGCAGGTTGTTACAGGGCGCTCTGCGGCAAGGACGTGGCGGCCTACTAACTCGCTCCGGGGTGGTCGTGGCCGCGATGTTCCTCGCGTTCGGTCTCGGGCTGACCGCGCACCCACGCGGTGCTGCGCGTGTTCACCGCCACCGCGCCATGGGCGGCCCTGGCCGCCGCCGGGAACACGCTGACCGGCGGCACTACATGTTCCTTGCGGAGCGGATCGAGACGGCCAGCCTGCTCGACTGCATGGGCTCCCGGCCCTGGTACATCCTGGGCACGACGCTGATGGCCCCTGGGCCTCTTTGCGCTGCTCGACATGCCCTTCCGGCGCCGCCGCGCCGTCTGGGCGAGCGGGACCGGCGCCGGCGGGGCGGGTACCGTTCTCGCCGATGGCTGAGATGGGAGCACCGCTTGACCGCTTCGCCGAGGTCGAAACCGGCGAGGCATTCACGGTCCAGAACCCCCGTCTGCTCAAGGTCGAGCTGTCCACGACAGGGGTCCTTGCGAAGAACGGCTCGATGGTCGCTTATCAGGGGGACGTACACTTCGAGCACCGCGGGGGTGGGCTCTCACGGTTCATCAAGAAGGCCGCCACGGGCGAGAGTCTCAGGCTGATGCAGGCCTCGGGCAGCGGCGAGCTGTTTCTGGCGTACCAGGCAATGCTCGTGCACGTGCTTCGACTCAGCAACGAGTCGCTGACCGTCAACGGTTTCAACATTCTCGCCTTCGAGGAAGGCATCGACTGGGACATCACCCGCATCAAGGGTGGCGCGGCCGGCGTGCTCGCCGGGGGCCTCTTCAACGTGCACCTGAGGGGCACGGGCTACGTCGCGCTCCTCTCGGACGGCGAGCCGGTTCGCCTCAACGTCTCGGAGGCGCCGACCTTCGCGGACCCCCAGGCGGCAATCGCGTGGTCCGGCGGGGTGAGCACCAGCCTGAGGGCCGACGTTCAGGCCAAGTCGCTCATCGGCCTCGGTTCGGGCGAGAGCTTTCAGCTCGGCTTCGCAGGCAGCGGGTGGGTGCTGGTGCAGCCCTCGGAGGGCCGCCGCGGCGTGCAGGCATAGCCGCTCTGCCCTCTTTGCGGGCTCAGCAGGACGCAGCGCTCGGAGGCCCGCGCGGATCCGCCTGCTGCTTCAGATGGTGGAGAGCGGCCTGACGCCGGGCTCCAGGGCGAGTATGGTCGTGGCCGAGCGAGGTGCAGCCTGTTCAGCCGGCCAGCGCCGGTGCCTCCGGACTGCGATCTCCTAAGCGCTCCGTGTCGTTTCGTCCGGCTCCGAGAAGTCAAACCGAGCCGGTCGTATGAACCAAATAGCAAGAAGGATCACTCGGCCGACGGGGAGGAGATTGTACACTTGGGGTATAAGCACAGCCCCAAAGATGTGCAAGGACAACCGTGCGTACGTCCCGCCCACCGACCCAGGACGGGGGACACTCAGGTCAGCGTCAGCCGCCATTTGCGGTCCGAGGGACGCGCACTGCCGACGGCTACCGGTTGGTCGCGCAGGGCGAGCTTGACCTTGCAACCGCACCAACCCTCGCGGATCAGCTGACCGAGGCGGAGCGAGGTCGCCCGGGCCTTCTCACGCTCGACCTCTCCGGGCTGAGCTTCATTTCCGTCGCCGGGATGCGCGTCGTGCTCGACGCCGCTCGCCGCGCCAAGAGGGAGGGGCGGAGCCTTGTCGTCTTGAACCCCCAGCCACACGTCCGGCGGCTCTTCGCGCTAACGGCCGTCGACCGCTCGCTGGACATCCGGTTCGAGTAGCCCGGCCCCGGTGACAACGCGACGCGACTCGCCGCCGGGACCACGAAGTCGGCGGTGTAGGGCGGACGATTCCAGTTGTCCGCGGTTTGCACGCGACTACACCCGGTTCGGGCCAGAGGCGCGGGGTGCCAGTGGAGCGGTAGTCACGTGCCGACGACCGTCAGGCCGAGTGCGCGCGCCGCCTGGGCCTGCCGAACGTCGAATGTGAGGAAGGGCACCGCAGGGCCCCCGATGCGCTGGGCGGCGGCGAGATGCAGCGCGTCGAGAGTCCGCACCCCGGTCACTTCAGCGATCTGGGCGGCACCCCCGCACGTGAGTTCGTCCAGTTCGACGATCGAGAGCACCTCGAGGTCCGTCGAGAAGGCCGAGCGTGCGGTCGCGAGCTCGCGCCCAGCGAGTAGTCGCGCCAGGTTGCGGCGTACCTCGACGACGGTGTGGC
>JBOGXT010000266.1:0-2009 GCA_050694635.1 Thermoleophilaceae bacterium | reverse complement strand
GACCGAGCCCACAAGGACAGTCTCGCCGAGCGGATCGGCGACCTGGCCCGGGCCGGGACGGCGGTAGTGGTGGCGACCCACGACACCGAGTTCGCCGCCTCGTTCGCCGAGCGAGTCGTCCTGCTCGGCCAGGGCACGGTGATCGGCGACGGCCCGCCTGCCGAAGTGCTGGGCGGCGGCCGGCACTTCTCGACCGAGGTCGCGCGTGTGACCGGCGGGGCCGCGCTGCTCCCGGAGGAAGCGGCCCGGGTGCTCGCCGCCGCGCCGGAGGAGGTGGCCCGGTGACCTGGCAGGCCGCCTCCCTCGTCGTGCTCGCGGGCGTTCTCGTCGCCGGCTTCGCGTGGTACGAGCGTGACAAGCCGCCCGCCCGCGTTCTCGCCCTCGTGGCCACGCTCGCCGCCCTCGCCGTCGTGGGCCGGCTCGCCTTCGCCGCCGTGCCCAACGTCAAGCCGACCACCGACATCGTCCTGTTCGCGGGCTATGCCCTGGGCGCGATCCCCGGCTTCGCCGTGGGCGCCGTGACCGCGCTCGTCTCGAACGTCTTCCTCTCCCAGGGCCCCTGGACGCCGTGGCAGATGGTCGGCTGGGGCGCGGCCGGCGTAGCCGGTGCGCTGCTGGCGCGGGTCCTTCGCGACCGCGAGCCCGGCCGGCTCGTCCTCGCCGCGGTCTGTGGGATCGCCGGGCTCGCCTTCGGCGCCTGGATGGACCTCTACCAACTGACCCTGGCCGCCCACCAGGACCTCGACACGTACCTCGCCCTGTCGGCGAGCTCCCTGCCCTACAACCTCGCTCACGCGATCGGAAACGTGGTGTTCTGCCTCTTGATCGGACCCCTCTTCATCCGCGCCCTGCGCCGCTACCGGCGCCGCTTCCAAGTCCGCTGGGCGGCACCCGCCGCGGTCGGCGCTGCGCTCCTCCTGCTCCTGGCCGTGCCGGCGGCCGGTGCCGCCACCCCGGCCGAGCGCGCCGAGCGATGGCTGCTGCGCGCCCAGAACGCCGATGGCGGCTTCGGCGCCGCCCCCGGCCAGTCCTCGAGCCAGCTCTTCAGCGGCTGGACCGGTCTCGGCCTGGCGGCGGCCGGGCACAACCCGCGCGATGTGCAGCGCCGCGGCGGCCGCTCGCTCGCCGCCTACGTGCAGCGCACCGCGCGCGGCGTGCGGGACATCGGCGAGGTGGAGCGCACCGTGCTGCTGTTGAAAGCCGCCGGCCTGTCGCCGCGGCGGTTCGCCGGCCGGGACCTGATCGCCGCCATCCGCGCCCGGCGGCGAGCCGACGGCTCGATCGCCGGCTACGTGAGCTACACGGCGTTTGGCGTGCTGGCGCTGCGGGCGGCGGGGGTCCCGGCCGGCGGGCCGACGGTCCGCTGGCTCGTGTCCGCCCAGAACGACGACGGCGGGTTCGGCGTGGCACCGTCGTCGGCGAGTGACAGCGACATGACCGGCGCCACCCTCCAGGCGCTCGCGGCGGTGGGAAGGTCGCGAGGCGAGAGCGCCCGGCGGGCGATGGCCTGGCTGCGCGCGAACCAGAACGACGACGGTGGCTTCGGCCAGTTCCGCGGCCGGAGCTCGAACGCCCAGTCGACCTCCTACGCGGTCCAGGGCCTGGTGGCGGCGCATGCGGGCGGCGCGGCGATCTCGCGCGCGCTGGTGTACCTGCGCGGGCTGCAGCGGCGAAACGGCAGCGTCGCCTACTCGTCCTCGAGCGGGCAGACGCCGGTCTGGGTGACCGCCCAGGCGCTGATGGCGCTCGAGCGGACGCCGCTGCCGGTGGCCACGGTGCCGCGCGCGGAGCGACGGCGAGCGGCCAGTATCGCGGAGGCGCCGCCGGCCGCGCCTCCGTCCGGAGGCGGCGGCGGGGAGGAGGTGGCGAGGGCTGGGGAAGGGGAGGCCCCGGCCGCTGTCGAGGAGCCCCAGTCCGCGGGCGCGGCAGCGGCCGCGATCGCGAAGCGCGAGGCCGCACGTGCGTCGCGGGACGAGGCCGGCGCGCTTGCGGACGAGGCCGGCGTGCTC
>JBOGXT010000265.1:0-2555 GCA_050694635.1 Thermoleophilaceae bacterium | reverse complement strand
GAGTTCACCCGCGCGAGCGAGTTCCCCGTGGCGCAGGAGGTCGGCATGCGCATGAACGAGCCCTCGCTCGCGTTGGCGTCGAAGGTCAGCTCGACGCGCTCGATCTGGATGTCGAGCCCGGCGTCGCGCGGCTGCTTCTCGAACAGCGTCTCCAGCCCGATCCCGTCCGGACCCGGCCGCAGGCGCACCGGCGCCTCGAGGTAGCTCCGGGACAGCCCGCCGAGCGCCTGCAGCGCGAGCCCCAGCCGCGCCGGCTCGCCGCCGGTCGGGCGCAGGTTGTAGACCGTCCCCGGCACGGTCAGTCCACTCAGGCGCAGGTGCAGGATCGGATCGATCAGCCCCGCCGTCACGACCACGCTGCCCACCTTCGCGCTCGGCGGGCAGCCGGCGGAGCTGCGCATCTGCTCGCCCGTGCACAGCGCCGCGTTCTGCGGGTTGCCGAGCAGCCCCGGCGCGAGGCGCACGAAGGTGTCCTGGGCGTCGTCGGTCGTGTTGGAGTACGAGAACGCCTGGGTGATCTTCACGCTCGGGTGTCCTCCCGCCTGCAGGTTCGACGGCTCGACCTTGAACTCGGTGAGCGTGACGCCGGCCACCGCCGGCGCCGGCAGGGCCAGGAGAGCCGGGAGGACGACGATCGCGAGTCGGCGCATGGGCGTGGACGATACGGCCGCCGTCAAGCCGGCGGGTCAGGCGACCGACTGCCGCGCCCAGTCCCTGTACAGCCGCGCGTACGCGCCGTCCGCCTCGAGCAGCTCGTCGTGCGTCCCCTGCTCGACGATGCGGGAGCGGTCCAGCACCACGATCCGCCCGGCGCCGCGGATGGTGGAGAGCCGGTGTGCGATCACGAGCGCGGTGCGTCCCGCCAGCAGCCGGCGCAGCCCGCGCTCGATCTGGGCCTCGGTGCGCACGTCGACGTTGGAGGTCGCCTCGTCCAGGATCAGGATGCGCGGGTCGGCCGTGGCCGCCCGGGCGAAGGCCACCAGCTGGCGCTGTCCCGCCGAGAGCTGCCCGCCCCGCTCGCCCACCTGGGTGTCGTAGCCCTCGGGCAGCCGCGAGATGAAATCGTGCGCGCCGACGGCGGCCGCGGCGCCGCGCACATCCGCGTCGCTCGCGTCCGGGCGCCCGAAGGCGATGTTGTCGCGGATGGTGCCGGAGAAGAGGAAGCCCTCCTGGGGCACGATCCCGAGCTGCGAGCGCAGCGAGTGCTCGGTCACGTCGCGCAGGTCGTGCCCGTCGACCAGCACGCGCCCGTGGTCGGGGTCGTAGAAGCGCGCCACCAGCTTGGCGAGCGTCGACTTGCCGGCTCCGGTGGCGCCTACCAGCGCCACCGTCTGCCCCGGCGGGATGTGCAGGTCGACCGAGCAGAGCGCCGGGTTGTCGCCCGAGTAGGCGAAGGTCACGTCGTCGAACTCGATCTCACCGCGGATGCGCGGCAGCTCGATCGCGTCCGGCTTGTCGGCCAGGTCCGGCTCCTCGTCGAGCAGCTCAAAGATCTTGTCGAGCGCCGCCATGCCCGCCTGGTAGGTCGTGTAGAGCTGCGACAGCGACTGGATCGGGTCGAAGAAGCTCTGCAGGTAGAACACGAACGAGGCGAGCACGCCGATCGTCACGGCGCTGTCGCCGTCCAGCACCTGGTTGCCGCCGTAGAGCAGGATCCCGGCCGTGGCCACGGCCGACAGCAGCTCGACCGACGGGAAATAGGCCGCGTTAAGGTAGACGGTTCTCATGTTCACGCGCCGGTGTTCGTCGTTCAGCTCGGCGAAGCGGCTCTTGTGGCGCGGCTCCTGCCCGAAGGCCCGGACCACCCGAACGCCGGACAGCGTCTCCTGCAGATAGGCCGTGACCGCCGCGATCTTCTCGCGCGTGAGCCGGTACGCGCCCGCGGACGCGAGCCGGAACGCGACGCTGCCGGCGAGCAGGAGCGGGAACGTGATGAACGTGATCAGCGCCAGCTGGACGTCCAGCAGCACGAGGATCACGCCCGTACCGATCAGCGTGAGACTGGCGGAGAAGAGCGTCGAGATGCCCTCGGTCACGAGCTGGTCGAGCGCCTGCACGTCGTTGGTGATGCGCGAGATCAGCACGCCCGTCTTGTTGCGGCCGTAGAAACCGACCGACAGCCGCTGCAGGTGCTGGAACAGCTCGATGCGCAGGTCCTGGAGCGCGCGCTGGCCGACCCAGTTGATCAGGTAGGTCTGCACGTAGGTGGCGCCCCAGTTGACGAGCGCCGCGGCGACGAACACGCCCAGCACCACCGTCAGGAAGCCTTCGTCGCCGGCCCGGATGCCGTCGTCGATCGCACGGCCGGCGAGGTAGGGGGGCGCCAGCGACGCGGCCGTCGCCGCGAGCAGGGCGACGAACATGAGCACCACGCGCCGGCGGTAGGGCCGCAGCAGCTCGAGCAGGCCGCGCAGCTTGCGCGCGCGCTGGTCCTCGCCGCGCAGGAGCAGCCAGAGCGTTCGCAGCCTCCCAGGCGCACGAGGTCCTCCCGGCGAAGCAGCCCCCGGCGAAGCAGCCGGCGCGGCCGGCTGCGCACGAGGTCCTCCCTTCACAGC
>JBOGXT010000264.1:0-3896 GCA_050694635.1 Thermoleophilaceae bacterium | reverse complement strand
GTCATGGACATCACGCTGATCGAGTAGAACCAGAGGCGGATCTGCTCACGGCTCTCGGAGACCCAGTCGGCCGGGAACCACTGCTCCCAGTAGGCGTGGTCCGGCAAGTCCGCCTTCGTCAGGCCCTGGCCGGCGCCGGTCGCGTAACCCTCGGGGACATACTCGGCGTTCTGCCAGCCGAGCGTCGACAGCGGCACGATGCCGGCGTCGAGCCAGGCGTCGCCCACCTCCGGGAGGCGCCGCTGGCCCTCGGCGCCGCAGTGCTCGCACGAGATCGTCACCTCGTCGACCCAGGGCCGGTGGAGCTCCTCGAGGAGCTCGAGCCCGGAGACCGCCCGCTCGCGGAGCTCGGCCTCGGAGCCGACGACGTTCAGCTTCCCGCACTGCCCGCACGGGTAGAAGGGGAGAGGCAAGCCGAAGAAGCGCTTCCGGGAGATGCACCAGTCGCCCATGTTGCGGAGCCAGTCGTCCATCCGCTTCGAGTAGAAGTCGGGCGTCCAGGCGACCGTCGCGTTCGCGTCCAGCATCGGCTGGCGAATCTCCTCGGCCGAGATGAACCACTCGTCGGCGATCCGGAAGACGAGCTCCGTGCCGCAGCGCCAGCAGACCGGGTAGCGGTGCGTCAGCTCCTCGGCCCGGAGCAGGCGCCCGCGCTCGCCGAGGTCGTGGACGATCTTGTCCGCCACCTCGTGGGTCGTGAGGCCGTGCAGCCAGCCGTAGTCGTCGTAGAAGCGCCCCGACTCGTCGATCGGCGCAAGCACCGGGAGGTCGTGGACGCGCGAGAGCTCGAAATCCTCGGAGCCGGCGCCGGGGGCGATGTGAACGATGCCCGTCCCCTCCTCGAGGGAGACCTCGTCCCAGGGGATGACGCGGTGGGCGATCCCCTGCTGGGCCGCGAGCTCGTCGAACGGCCCCTCGTAGGAGCGACCGACGAGCTCCTCGCCCCGGACGGTCCTGACCGCGGCCAGCTCGGGGAAGAGTTCGGCGGCCATCCAGGTCCCGTCTTCGGTCAGCTTGTACTCGGCGTCGGCCTTGACCGCGGCGGCCACGTTCGCGGGCAGCGTCCACGGGGTCGTCGTCCAGACCGCGAGCGCCTCGCCGCGCTCGTCCGCGAGCGGGAAGCGGACGTAGAGCGACGGGTGGGTGATCTCGCGGTAGGAGTCGATCAGCTCGTGCTGGGAGAGGGAGGTCCCGCAGCGCGGGCACCACACCATCGAGCGGTGTCCCTGGTAGAGCCAGCCGAGCTCGTGGACGCGCTTGAGGAAGCCCCAGATGTAGCTGATGTTCGTGTCCGAGAAGGTGTAGTAGTCGTTGTCCCAGTCCATCCACATGCCGAGGCGCACGGACTGGTTCGTGATCACCTCGGCGAACTCGGCCACACGCTCCCGGCAGCGGCGCGCGAACTCGGCCAGACCGTACTCCTCGATCTCCCGCTTCGAGTTCAGGCCGAGCGACTTCTCGACCTCGACCTCGACCCAGAGACCCTGGCAGTCGAACCCGTTCTGGTAGCGCTGGTCGAAGCCCTGGAGGGCCTTGTAGCGCTGGAAGACGTCCTTGAGCGTGCGGCCCCAGGCGTGGTGGGCGCCCATCGGGTTGTTGGCCGTGATCGGCCCGTCCAGGAAGCTGAAGGTCGGGCCGCCCCGGTTCGCGTCGCGCAGGCGCTCGAACACCTCCTGCTCCCGCCACCAGGTGAGGATCTCGTGCTCGAGGGTAGGGTGATCCGGAACGGACGGAAGCGGCTGGAACACCACGGGGCCAGTCTACGTTTCAACCTGCATGGCAGACATCATCACGACCGAGACGTTCGAGACCGAGATCCTCGGGAGCGAGAAGCCCGTGATCGTCGACTTCTGGGCCGAGTGGTGCGGGCCCTGTCACGCGGTCTCCCCCGTCCTCGACCGGATCGTCGAGGAGCGCGACGGCGAGCTCAGGCTCGCCAAGGTGAACATCGACGAGGAGCCGGAACTGGCGCAGCGCTACGGGATCATGAGCATCCCCGCCATGATCCTGTTCGAGGACGGCGCGCCCAAGGCGGCGGCCGTCGGCGCGCAGCCGAAGCAGATGCTGGAGAAGTCGCTCGGTCTCGTCGAGAGTTAGCGAGCGAGCCTCAGACCGCCGAGCGGAGATCGTTAGCGCTTGGCGGGTCGGGTCTGAGCCTCGCTCGGGTTGAAGAGCCGCCGGCCAGAGAGGTTGGTGGCCACGTAGTCTCCGGCGGCTGTCTGAAAGGCCGTCTGAGGAGGCTTGCCGTGGCCACCATTCGCAGCCTACTGCGGGACCGAGTGACTCTTCAGGTGCGCTCGGTCGATCGTCTCTTCCTGCAGGCGTATGTGCCCAAGCTGATGAGCGAGGGGTTGGTGATCCGCTTCCTGCTCGATCGTGGTTTCCCGATCCCGTCGCCGGCGCTTTTGGGCAAGATCGGCGCCGGCTATGTGCGCGCGATCGAGCGGTTCGCTGCCCGCAACCAGATCCCGGTCGTCCGTTTCCAGCGGCGGGAGTCGAAGGAGGAGGTGGCCCGACCCTACTTCGAGCAGGCCGAGCGGGAGGGCCGCTTCGGCGTGATCATGATCGGCGTCGCCCAGGAGCGGGCCCGGGTCTGGGCCGGCTGGCGGCAGGGCGGCTCGGACGGGCACCCGCACTTCGCCTTTGGCTGGCAGTCGCGGGTGCCCAATCACTACTACTTCTACGTCCGCGACCGCCAGTGGGGCCGGGCGTTCGTCAAGTGCTGCTGCTATGCGCCCTATCCGCTCTGGCTCTGCTTGAACGGACACGAGTGGGCGAAGCGGCAGGCCGAGCAGGCCGGGATCGGCTACCGGGCGCTCGACAACGGTTTCCGCTCCTGCGCCGACGCGGAGGCGCTGGCCGCGATCTGCGCCCGGCTCTCCGCGCGTGACGTCTGGGGCTTCTTCCGCCGCTGGCAGCGGATCCTGCCCTCGCCCATGACGGCCGACGACCGTCGGCGCGGCTACCGCTACCAGCTCGCCTTCCGCCAGCTCGAGCTCTCCGACACCCGTGTCTTCGACCGCCCCCAGGCCGGCCGCGACTGGTTCGAGCAGACGATCCGCGACCAGCTCACGCTCGGCCGCCCCGACCACGTCGCGATCGTCTTCAACCGCAGGATCAGCTCGAAGACGCCCGCCCGTTTCTGGACGCGGGTGATCAACCGCGGCGTCGAGTGCGGGATCCAGGTCCACTACCGCGCCTCCAAGGTCAAGCAGTACTTCAAGGAGGGCCGCGCGCTGCGCACCGAGACGACGATCAACGACAGCTACGACTTCGGCATCGGCCGCCTGGTCACCGAGGCCAACTGGCAGGCGCTCGTCCGGGTCGGCCACGAGATCAACGAGCGGCTGCTCGACGCCCAGCTCCAGGCCTGCGCCTGCGCGCCCGACGCCGCCACGCTCGAACGGGTCGTGTTGCCCACCAGAGACGAGCAGGGACAGCCTGCCCCGGCGCTCCGCTTCGGCGACCCGCGCGTCCAGGCGCTGCTCGCCTCGCTCTGCTCCTTCACCCACCTGCTCGACGGCGTCACCAACGGAAGCCTCCGCACCCTCGTCGCCACGCGCCTGCCCGGCTACACGCCGCGGCAGATGACCTACGACCTGCGCCGTCTACGCCGTAACGGCTTCCTCGTCCGCATCGAGCGCTCGAACCGCTACCGCCTCACCGCCGAAGGCCGGCGGCTCGCGGTCTTCTTCGCCAAGACCTACGCCCGCGTCCTCACACCCGCACTGGCCGAGCTCGATCCCGCCCTGCCCGCCGAGATCGCCGCCCGCTCACCGCTCGCGAGCTCCTGGCGCAACTTCGAGCAGGCCCTCGACGCGCGCATCCGCGACGCCGCGCTCGCCGCCTGAGAACATGACCGGACCGTGAACTTTTCTCTCACCAAGCGCTGCTAG
>JBOGXT010000263.1:0-3028 GCA_050694635.1 Thermoleophilaceae bacterium | reverse complement strand
AGATCGGGCAGGCCGCGCACTCGATCGCGGCGGCCAGGCATCCGCGCGGTGTCGGCGGTCATGCCGCCACCCCCTGCAGCCGAGTCCGCAGCTCGTCGGCCGCGCGCCGGTACGCGGCGCTGACCTTGTGATCGGGCCGCAGCGCGTAGAGCGGCGCGCCGTGGCGCACCGTCGCCGCCACGCGCACCGACGCCGGAATCTCGGTCTCGAACACGGGGATCTCGTCGGAGCCCAGGCCCTCGCGCGTCTCGCGCGCCAGCCGCCAGCGCGACTGGACCTGCGTCACCAGCGCACCCGCGACCCGCAGTCCGGAGTTGGCCGGCCGAATCTCTTGTTCGATGTAGTCCACCAGCTTGCCCGTCGCCAACACGTCGGAGTCGTGTGGGCGCGTCGGGATCACGACCGCATCCGCCGACAGCAACGCGAGCCCGGGCCACAGCCCGATGCCCGGCGGCGTATCCAACAGCGCGACGTCGAACCGGTCAGCCACCGCCTCGAGCGCGTCGCGCAGGCGCGTCCGATAGTCCGGCGCCCGCACAAGCGACCACGTAAGATCGGCCAGGGCCTCGGACGCCGGCGCAAGCGAAACGCTTGGCGCCACGTCCAGCAGCACGTCTTCCAGCCCGACTCCGTCGTCGCCGCCCAAGACCGTCCACACCCCGCGCTCGGGCGAGGAGACGTGCCCGAAGGCCTCAGTCAGGTTCGCCTGTGGATCGAGGTCGACGAGCAGCACACGCTGCGCCCTCTCTGCCAGGGCGAGCGCCAGGTTCGCCGCCGAGGTCGTCTTCCCCACTCCGCCCTTCCAGTTCGCCAGCGCCACTACCTGCATCCGCATCTCCCCTCGTTCGCCACCCTCGCTTGCGTTCCTGCCACCCATCCAGCCATCTCCACGGCCGCCGAGCCATGCACACGGCTGAGCGTGCGTGCGCACGCTCGGCCATACATGCAGCCGCATGATTGGCCTCACAGACAGCCTGCCATTGGTACCGGCGGCAATACAGCTAGATAGACCGCTGTATTGCCGAACGTATTGCAGGCCATACAGCCGCATGGCTCGGATCGCCCGGGGCGGCACGCTCCGGTGCTCGATGTAAGAGGGGGGCTGCTGAGCGTCTACGAGCCCGGGCGTCGCCGCCCGCGTCGACCTCACGCGGGGGTCGCCGTCGCCTCGAGGACGTCGCCGGGCGGCTCCGGGTCGCGGCGAACAGCGCGCAGCCGGTAGCCCGCCACCGCTTCGCCATCACGATCGACGTCGACCTGGAGATAGCGCGGGTCGGCGCGGACGATTCGGCCGCCGGCTCGCGCGAGGGCGGCGCGACGGTCCCGTGCGCGCGCCCCGGTCAGGCTCAGCCCTTCCAGCAACGCGTCGGTCAGCTCCACCTCGAGCTGAGCCTCGCTCGGCCACGATGTCGTGGCGAAATCGCTCGCGCGCGCGCCGAGGTAGTACCACAGGCGCTTGGCTGCGCCGGTGAGCTGGCGCTGCACCTGCCAGTCGAGCACGAGACGATAGTCACCCAGCAGCTGGGCGACGATCCAGTCCTCGAGGCGAACCTCGACCGTGTCTTCTCGCTTGCCGCCGTCGAGCGCCGGGTCGCTGCGAGCGCCCCGCGGCCGCGGCCGCACGACGCTACGCAGCAGATGCACGTCCGAGAAGAGCGCCGGGGTCAACTCGCCGGTGTGGGCATCGAACCCGCTGAGCGTCACGACGGCGCCCATCAGGTTGTCGATCGCCTCCTGCAGCAGCGCGCGGTGGCGGCCGCTCGGCGCGGCGCCCCACATGTCCTGGCCGAAGCGATACCAGGTGAAGCGGGTGATGCCATCGACCGACGCGCCCTGCTCCCACCACTCGGCGGTCAGCCACGAGAGGACGTCGAGCTCGATTTCACCGAGCTGCGCACGCTCAACCGACGCGATCGCGCCGAGGAAGTCGACGCGCTCGATACGGCCGCGATGCGGCTGACGTCCGAGCTGCCAGCCGGGGAAGAGCGCGAGGTTGCGTTCCAGCATTCCGACGCGCCGCTCGGGCAGGGCCATGACGCGAAACCGTAGGCGGCCGGGCGGACGGGATTCGCGTCCCTCGCCGGCGAGCGCGAGCCTAGGTACCCCGTCGCGAGCCTGGGTACCCCGTCGGCGCGAGCCTGGGTACCCCGTCGCGAGCCTGGGTACCCCGTCGCGAGCGCCGTTCTGTCCGGGCACGCAATGACCCTGCGAGGCCATGGATCCACCGATGCAGCGCGGGCTCCGCGCCAGGCGCGACGACCAGGAGGTGGGTGCCGCGGCGTGACGAGCCTGCCACGGGCCGGGCCGCCGAGGGCGAGCCCGCCCGCAAAACGAAGGAAGACCGCTGCGCCAACAGCGGTCTCCGGGTCCGAGATAGCCCTCGGGGGCGAACAAGTCGTAAGCCGCACGATAGCCGCCGACCGGACGGAACGTCGACGTCGCGGTGACTCGCGTCCGCTAGCAGTCCCACCACCCAGCGGTGACCCGCGTGCTTAGCGAGCGTCTTTCCACGGCGCCGCCGAGGCGCGCCCGGCGCGATCCGACTGAGCTCGTCGCGCTGCCGTGCGGTCAGCTCGCACTCGCGCTGGTCGGCGCGCTGTGCGGACCGGCCGCGTTGCGCTCGACCCGGCCCGTGACCCAGGATGGCCGCAAGCACGTGGCGCTGCGGTTCGAGCATCCGCAGGTCGGCCGCGTCGAGCTCGCCGTGCCGGGCGACGACGAGCGCGCGCATCGCGCGGTGCGCGAGCTGCGTACGGACCCTGGCGGCTACGTCCGCGTGCTCGCCGTGCTGACGCGCGCGCTCGAGCTCGACGGGCAGCACGGGCGCTTCCGCTTCGAGGCAGTCCATCAGCTCACCCACGGCGCGCGCTCGCCGAGCACCGACCGCTCCAAGCTCAACGGCCCGGTCGACGATCTGCTTCACCTGCTCAGCGTCGCCAACGTGACCTGGGCGCCGCCCGCCGGCGGCGGGCCGCGCAAGACGGCACCGCGGCTCGCCGGCGAGCCGTTACTGAGCGTCGCCTTGGTC
>JBOGXT010000262.1:0-4386 GCA_050694635.1 Thermoleophilaceae bacterium | reverse complement strand
GGCTCACCCCGGCGTCGAGCCTGGGCGCGAACGCGGGCGGCCCGCAGCCGACGCTGGCGAAGCTGGCCGTGCGGGTGGCCGGGCTGGCCGGAGCGCTCCACGGCGTGAGCCGGGCCGTGGCGGTATGCGCGCCGCAGCCCGGCGGGGCGGTGAGCACCGCGTTGTCGCCGCCGCGGAAGCGCAGCGTGAAGCTCGTGAACGGGAGCTGCGGCAGGTCGTCGAAGACGGCCGTGATCTGACCGGTCTGCGGGTCCGCGTCCACGTCGCCTTGGAGCTTCACCCGCAGCGGCGGGGCGGCGCTCTCGATGACGACGAACAGTCGCAGTCGCCGGCCCGGCTTGGGCTCTGCGAGGAAGACGCGCCCGTCGAAGCCGGGGAACAGCGGGGTCTCGAAGTCGACGTCGCCGATCAGCGAGTCTGCCGGGCAGGCCGGGACGGCCGAGTCCCCGACCCCGAACGCGACGTCGGAGCAGGCGTCGAGCCCATTGGAGGCGACCCCCGGCGAGAGCGCCGTGCCGACCGGAAGGGTGACCTCCGCCCGCTCCAGATGCGACTGGCGCCGCGGCTCCTCCTGACCGGGCACGGTCAGGGTGACGGCGAGCTCGCCGGGCTGGTCGGCCTGCTGTGCCGCGGGCGCGACCTGCAGCGCGGGGTCGAAGGGCACGCCCGCGCAATCGGTCGGGGTGAAGGAGTCGCCGGCGCCGACCACCGTCGAGGGGCGCGCGTAGGAGGTGGCCTCCACAGTGGTCTGCGCCGCCTGGCAGGACGTGGGGTTGGTCATGAACGGCCGCTCGGGCGAGTTCACCCGGTCGAACAGCGTCATCGAGATCGCCTCGATGTCGATCGGCGTCACCGCGAAGGAGCGCGGTATGTCGTTCACTTCGGCGTCCAGGCCGAAGTCGCCGGGGCGCAGCGTGACGGGCGCCTGCAGCTTTACGTCGCCGACCAGGCCGCCGACCGGAAGCACCCGGATGCCGAGCCGGGCGGGCTCGTCGCCCGTGGTCTCGATGTTGAAGATGTCGCCTGGCGCGTCGAGCGTGACCGGGAGGAGCAGGATCACCGCCGTCACCCTGACGCTCACCGAGCCGACCTTGGTGTTGCTCGGGCAGCTCGCCGCGGCGAACTGCGGCTGGCTGCAGCGTGGCGCCGCCTGGGGATTGCCCACCAAGCCCGGCGGCAGATGGACGGTGAGGTCCTTGACGTCCTCGCTCGCGTCGGAGAACTCGACACCCAGGGTGAAGTCGCTGTGCGCGCCGGCGGTCGTGTCCACTGGCGCGGCGGTCAGGTTCGAGATCCCGAACGCGGCCCAGGCTGTGGCCGGCCACGCCAACGCCGCCGCAACGGCGAGCCCGAACAGACCGACCCGCATCCCGCAGCTCCCCTCTTCCCTATTAGCGTCTCGAACACTGGCGATCCTACAGTGGATGGGTGCTCGAACAGGTTGCCGAAAGTCGCGGGAGGCAACGGCCGTGCGGGGCGGGTTCGCTGCGCTCAGGCGGCAACGACGGCCGGCTCGTCGAAGGTCGCGGCGAGTTGCCGGGCGCGAGCGTGGGCGGCGGCGCGGTCGCCGACGGGGTCGCCGGTCAGCACGGTGGGTTGGAAGCGCGCCTCGTGGATGTCGGTGATGCCGCAGAAGCGCAGCCAGTCGTCGAAGAACTCCGCGTGGAAGTCGGTGCCGAAGGCCTTGGGGACGCCGGGTGCGTAGACGCCGCTGGTGTAGATGATGGCCGCCTTCTTGCCGGTCAGCAGCGGCTGGTATCCGGCGGCGGGGTCGAAGCCGAAGACCATGCCGGGCTGGGTGATCGTGTCGATGAAGTGCTTGAGCACCCACGGCACGCCGGCGTTCCACATCGGCACCGCGAACAGGTAGCGGTCGGCGGCGTCGAAGCGGGCGAAGACGCGCTGCACTTCCGCCCAGGCCTCGGCCTGCTCCCCGGTGGGCGCCTGGCCGCCGAAGACGGTCATCTTGGCGGCCACCCCCTTGCCGCCGAAGATCGGGAGGGGATCCTCCCACAGGTTCAGGGTGTCGACCTCGAGGTCGGGGTGGCGCTGGCGGTAGGCCTCCAGGAAGGCATTGGCCGCCGCGGTGGACTCGGACTGCTCGCCGCGCGGCGAAGCGATCATGTACAGCAGCTTCGACATGCTGGTCTCCTTTGCTGGTGAGGGGCGTCAGGCGAGGGGGTACGACGCGCCGGTGTGGGCCGGCAGGAAGGACGACATGGCGTCGGCGATCTCGTCGACGTGGGTGGCCAGGGCGACGTGGCCGGTGTCGAGCTCCAGCGCCAGCGCGCGATGAGCGCCTCGGGTGCGTCACTGTCGAGTGAGTGCAGATCGGCCATGCACGACCGTGAGTCTGCGACGACGGTCGGTTCTTACCTCTGGGGTTTACACTGAGTCGCGTCCCGGCCGTTGCGAGACTGTCCGACCATGGCGCGCGCGGACGTTACGCTCGGCATCGACCTCTCAGCCCAGCCGGCCGGGACGGCCGCCTGTCGCTTGGCCTGGGGTGAGGGGGAGGTGACCGCCGTCACCCTCGACGCCGATCTCGACGACCAGGCGCTGACCGGCCTGCGCGGTGGAGCGTCCATGGTGGCGATCGACGCGCCGTTCGGCTGGCCGCGCGCCTACGTCGGCGCGCTGGCCGAGTGGAGCTCCGCCCGCAGCTGGCCGAGCGTCGGGCGCGAGCAGCTGCGCTACCGCGCCACCGACTTGCACGTACAGCAGCACACCGGCATCTGGCCGCTCAGCCCCTCTTCAGACCGGATCGCGGTGTGCGCGTGGCGATGCGCCGCGCTGCTGGCCGACTGGGGGGTGCGCGACCCGTTAGGCGGCGACGGCGCCGTCGAGGCGTACCCGGCCGCCGCCTTGCGATGTTGGGGCCTGCCCTGGCGCGGCTACAAAGCGCAAGCGCCGCAAGCGCGAAGACGGACCGCCGACGTTCGTGCGCAGATCATCGCCGACCTCCGGCGCGAGTGCCGCTGGCTGGCCCTCACCGAGGCGCAATGGGCCGGATGCCAGGACAGCCACGACATGCTCGACGCCGTGATCTGCGCCTTGGTCGCCCGCGCGGCAGTCCTCAAGGCCACTGTCGACCCCAACGCCGCAGCCGCGAGGCATGCCGCGCGTGAAGGCTGGATCCAGCTGCCCAATCGAGCACCCATCTCGCTGCTGTTGAAGCCAGCCGCACGATGAACCTCGCCGTTACCCCAAACGGGAAGCGACAGGGGGGCGCGGGCTACGGGGCAGACCTCGTTCCCACGCCCTGTAGCTCGGCGAGCGCGTGGGCCTGGGGGCGCGTCGTCTCGTACAACTCGCGATATACGCCGTAGAGGTGGCCGTAGAGCTCGCCCTTGGTGGGCCCTTGAACTACGGTTTCCGCGATCTCGCTCCAGTCTTGCTCAGGCTCGACCACGCCTGCTGCGATGCCGGCCAGCAAGGCGTCCCCGTAGCTCGCCCCGATCGTCTGCCGCGGCAGCTCCTGGGGGCGCCCCGTGACGTCCGAGACGATCTGCGTCCATAGCCCGCCCTTGGTGCCGCCACCTACGGCCACGAGGCGCTTCAAGGCGCCGCCGGCCGCGTCCATAGCCTCGAGGTTGTGGCGCACGCCGTAGGCGGTCGCCTCAAGCAGGGCACGGTAGAGATGGCCCCGTCCGTGGGCCAGGGTCAGGCCGCACACGACCCCGCGCGCGGCGGGATCGAACAGGGGCGTTCGCTCGCCGGCGAAGTAGGGCAGCACTACGAGCCCGTCCGCGCCGGGGGGAGTCGCGCCGGCTTCGCGGACGAGCTCGTCGTAGGGGAGGCCGCCAGCGATCTGCCTCAGCCAGGCCGTAAGCGCTCCGGAGGTCGCCATGCCCGCCGCCAGGGTCGGGGCGCCCGCGAACACGCCGTTCGTCGCCCACAGCTTCGGATGCGAGCGCGGCTCGGCCAAGACCTCGACGATGAACATCGTTGAGCCGTACATGAGCATCGTGTCGCCCGGCTCGCGCACGCCTGCGCTCACGGCCTCGGCCCAGGCGTCGACCGTCCCGGCGGCGACCGGCGTGCCCTCCGGTAGACCCGTCGCGTCGGCCGCGGCACCGGTCACCTCACCGGCTACCTCCGCCGGCCAGAGCAGCCTCGGTAGCGATATCCCGGGTGCGATCTCGCCGGCCAGCTCGACGATCCAGCCGCCCTCGTGGAGGTCGTAGAGCGGGTCGCACTGGCTCGCCGTGTGGTGGTCGAGGACGTACTCGCCGGTGAGCCGCGCGACCGCGAACGAGTGCGAGCTGTACCAGCGCCTCGTGCGCTCCCAGACGTCCGGCTCGCAGTTGCGGACCCACAGCAGCTTCGGCCCGACCGCCTGGGTCGAGAGCGCCTTGCCGCAGCGCTCGACGATCGCGTCCGCCC
>JBOGXT010000261.1:0-5778 GCA_050694635.1 Thermoleophilaceae bacterium | reverse complement strand
GGATGACGAGTCCCACGATGGTGATCGGGATGTAGAGCACGAAACGGAGCAGCAGCATGTACGTCACCGCCATCGAGCCGCTCGCCCCGAGCCGGCGGGCTCCGAACGCGACCGCCGCGTCGAAGGTCCCGATCGATCCGGGCGCGGCCGGCAGCGCCGCGACGAAGTTGGTGAGAGCCACAAGGTAGAGGCCGCCGCTGACGGAGAAGTCGAGGTTGAGCGACCTCGCGACGGCGAGGTAGACGCCCGCCTCGACCGCCCACAGCCCGAACGTGCCCACCAGCAGCACGGCGCCCCGCCTGCTGAGCAGCGCACGCGGCGAGTCGGCCAGGGGCCGCAGCCAGTCGCGCGCCCGCTCGAAGACGTGGTGGCGGCGCAGCACCCAGACGGCCACGGCGCCGAGCAGCACCAGGAACACGCCGATCCCGGCCACGAGCAGCGGCCGGTCGGTGGGCAGGACGGTCGAGCTGAGCACGCCGTAGACCACGACCACGAAGATCGCGCCGAGCGCGATCACGTCCAGCAGCCGCTCCGCCACGACGGAGCCGAGCAGCGTGCGCTTGCTCGAGCCGCAGCGGCCCGAGAGCAGCACCACTCGCAAGGCCTCGCCCGCGCGCGCAGGAAGCACGTTGTTGCCCATGTAGCCCACCGTGGTGAGCGCGTAGCAGTCCGAGCGCCGGGCCTTCACGCCGGCGAGCGCCAGGATGTGGTGCCAGCGCTCGCCGCGAAGGAGCGTGGCGATCGCGTATAGCCCGATCGCCGCGCCGAGCCAGGCGATGTCGCCTGCGCCGCTGGGCAGCTCGGGCGCCTCCTGGTGCGCGGCCCACCAGACGACGGCGGCGAGCGCGATCAGGGAGACGAG
Organism: Thermoleophilaceae bacterium; assembly: GCA_050694635.1. GTDB lineage: Bacteria > Actinomycetota > Thermoleophilia > Solirubrobacterales > Thermoleophilaceae > JACVRW01. The sequence goes on along the minus strand of JBOGXT010000261.1, from coordinate 4,916 downwards.
GGCTTGGATGAGCGCGAAGCGTCGGTTCATTGACTGACTCGAACGGCGCCCGCGTGCGGCATAGCCGGCGGGACGGGGGAATGTGCTGCGCAGCTGCGCCGGCCGGGGGACCGGTCGCGGCAGTGCACGGTAGCAGTCGTGGGACAAGCATCTGGCTCGGCCGGATGCGCAGTATTTCTTGTACCCCGTGCGGAAATCCGCAACCAACCGGCGTCCGAGGTGTTCCCGCGGGGTCCGGCGCTACCCTCCGCGCCGCCCGCCCATCGTGCCCGCCCTCCTCGTCACATTCCTGCTGCTGCTCGCGCTGCCCTCGGCCGCCCTCGCCCAGGGCGGCGTTCAGCCGGTCCCCTCACCTGAGCTGAAGGTGGAGGCGCCGGGCGGCAAGCCGCTCATCTACGAGGGGCAGACCACGCGCCAGCTCCTCGGCGGCACCTGGTACTTCCGCCAGGACGACACCTTCGTAGGCGACGCCGAGCGCTGGTACGAGCAGGACGACCTGATCGGGTGGACGGCGATCGGCGCGCCCCACAACTGGAACGCCGCCGACCTCACGCTGAACAAATCGTCGGTCGGCTGGTACCGCAAGGAGTTCACACTGCCCAGCTCGCCGCGGAAGGCGAACCACTTCTGGAAGGTGCGCTTCGAGGGCTCGAACTACCGGACCTGGGTCTGGCTGAACGGGAAGCAGATCGGCACCTACACCGGCTACTTCCCCTTCGAGGTCGACCTCGAGGGGCTGCGCAGGGGCCGGAACACGCTGGTCGTGAAGGTGTCCTCGCTCCGGAGCAGCAACGACCTGACGCACTGGCGGCCGGCGGCTTTCAACGGCTTCGGCACGGGCGGCTGGTGGAACTTCGGCGGGCTCCTGCGCGAGGTCTACGTGCGCCGGATCGACACGATCGACATCGAGGACGTGCAGGTGCTGCCTCGCCTGCGCCGCGTGGGCGGTCCGGCGAAGGTCGAGGTGCGGGTGCGGCTGCGCAACCTCACCGACAAGGAGCGCAAGGTGGGGCTCTCGTTCTCGGTCGGGGGCGAGAGCTTCAGGTTCGACCCCGAGACCGTGCTGGCGCGCAACCGGCGCGAGCTGGTGAACCGCTTCACGATCGAGCGCCCGAAGCTGTGGCAGCCGGGCAGGCCGACGCTGTATCCGATGACCGTCTACGCCGACGAGGACCGCGGGCGCCGCGGGAGCATGCGCCGGGCCGCCTACAAGCTGCGCTTCGGCGTGAAGAAGCTGGAGACCCGCCGCGGCGGGACCATCCTGCTGAACGGCAGGCGGCTCAACCTGCGCGGCGCCAGCATCCACGAGGACGACCTCCAGGAGGGCGGCGCGCTCTCGCAGCGGACGCGCCGCCTGCTCGTGTCGCGGCTGCGCGACCTCGGCGGCACGGTCACCCGCTCGCACTACCCGCTCCACCCCGCCTTCCTCGAGCTGTTCGACAAGTACGGGATCCTGTACTGGGTCGACTCGCCCGTCTGGCAGGTGACCAACGCGGACTTCAACCAGTCGAGCGTGCGCGCCGCCGCCAAGCGGGCCGTGCTGCTGACGGTGCGCAACAACCTCAACCACCCGTCGGTGATGACGTGGTCGCTGGCGAACGAGCCGGCCGAGACCGGCAGCGCCCTCGGCGTCTTCGGCGCCGGCCTGATCCGCTACATCCGGGACGCCTCGGCCGCGGCGCGCGAGATGGACGACACGCGGCTGATCGGCATCGAGCGCCAGTCGCGCATCGGCGAGCCGCCCACCACGCCCGCCCACCGCTACCTGGACGTGCTGGGAGTGAACGACTACTTCGGCTGGTACCGCTCGGTCCGCGACGACGACGTCGCCCACCCCGACAGCACCGTGCAGGACCTGAGCGGGTTCCTCGACGGCATCCACGCAGCGAACCCCAACCTGCCGCTCGTGATCACCGAGTACGGCGCCGAGGGCACGCGGCCCGGTCCAATGGAGCAGAAGGGGAGCTACGAGTTCCAGCGCAGGTTCGTGCTCGACCACCTCGCCGTGCACGGCTCGAAGCCCTACATCAACGGCTCGATCCACTGGGCGCTGCGCGACTTCCGCGTCTACCCGCAGTGGACGGGCGGCGCGCCGGACGACTGGGCCACGCCGCCGTGGCACAACAAGAGCCTGATCGACGAAACCAACGCCCGGAAGCCGGCCTACTTCGATCTGCGCAAGCGCTGGCGCAAGACGCGGCCCCTGCTACCGGCCGGTCGCTAGCCTCCCGCGGCGGATGAAGCCCGCGCTCCCAATGCTCCTCGTTGCGCTCGCCCTACCCGGCTGCGGCATCGGCTCGGACGACGCCGCGCCTTCCGACGACTCCGACATCCGCTCGGTCGTGATGGCCTGCTTCGAGGACGAGGGGATCGACGCGCGCCTCGAGGGCGAGGAGGGCAACGAGGACGCCGTCATCGGCGACGGGCCGGGCGCCCCGCGCGTCAAGTTCTTCCTCACCGCGGGCGAGTCGGAGGCCGCCCACTTCCAGGGCGAGGGCGAGGGCTCGGAGCAGATCGGCGCGACCTGGCTCTACACCAACGAGGGCAGCGACGACCTGCTCGAGGACGTCGAGAACTGCCTGGCGGATCAGTAAAGCGCCACCCTGCCGTCGTCGCCATGCCGGCCCCATGCCCGGGTCAGGGCGCTTCGAACACCTCGACCCGGTTGCGGCCGGGCCGGAACGCGCTGGGCGGGGCCATCACCGAGACCAGCTCGTCCTCGTTGCCGCCCACCAGCTCGAACGTGTTGCCGACCGCCACGATCGTGCCGTTCACCGCCACCGCGACGTCGCGCCCTGGCTCGCCCTCGCTACGGACGTGGCCGACGATCTGAGTGGGCACGAAGGGCGACTCGAGGTCCACGTCCTCGTAGTCGCCCGCGTAGGTCAGGTCCACGTCGAGCCGATCGCCCGCGGCCGACGCGGGCTGCCCGAGCAGCTCCTGGTTCGGGCCGATGCGGTAGATCCGCTCCGGGCCGTCGCGACCGGTCCCGAACAGCCGCAGGTTCCGTTCGACCACCCGCTCCTTCTCGCGCTCGAACTCGGCGGCGGGGATGCGCAGCACCTCGAACGTGTTGCGGATCAGGATGCGCAGCTCGTCGCGCCGCCGCACCTCGGGCGAGCGGGCCGGGTGCCCGTCCATGTCCACGCGCGGGTCGAGGTCGAGCAGGTCGAACATCGTCGGCAGGATGTCGATGGTCTCCACCCAGGAGTCGTCGATGCGCGCCCGCCTCTGGCCAGGGGCCTTCATCAGGAGCGGCACCGGCGCGATCTCGTCCGCGGTGTCGCGGTTGAGGCGGCGGCGCTGCACCGAGCCGAGCGGGAACGCGACGCCGTGGTCGGCCGCCACCACGATCAGGGCGTCGTCCCAAAGGCCCTCGTCCTTGAGGTGGCGCCACAGGCGGCGCAGCTCGTAGTCGGCGAACCCGGTCTGGAGGAAGTGGCGCTGGAGCAGCACGTCGAGCTGGCCCTGGTCCTCGAACGACTGCGTCGACAGGCCGGGAACCGCGTCGTTGGCGGTGCGGCGGTAGCGGCGCGCGTCGGGCAGGTACTGCCACGGCACGTGCGGCAGCAGCGTGTGCTTGAACGCGAGCTGCGGCCGGCGCCCTGGCTGAATCGCGTCGATCCATTCTTCGAAGCGCACCTGGCGCCCGCCCTGCAGGTTCCCGAGCGTGTTCTGCTTGACGTCGTCGGTGGGCGTCGTCGCCTCGTCCTCGTCGCCCCCGCCGAAGTTGCCCCAGTTCTCGGAGACCGAGGGCAGGTCCGACTCCATGTCGGGGGGCGATACCACGTGCAGCCAGACCAATCCGAGGTCCTCGCTCATCGAGCCGATCCGGCTGCCGTACGACTCGTCGAGGCGCTGGTCCTCGCACAGGTCGCGCGAGCAGATGCTGGTCGCCTCCTCGGAGACGTTCAGCCGGTGCGTCTTCGCGAACAGCGAGAAGATGCTGTTCGGGTGGTCCGAGGAGGTCGGCAGCTTGTCCCGCTCCGGCAGGTTGCCGTCCATGATCGCCGGCTGGGCGCGCTCGGTGGAGTCGTAGACGGTGTAGGCGTTGCGGAACCAGGTGGCGCTGGCCGCCAGCTCGCCGAGCCCCGGGAAGCGCGCGGCGTCGATCCGGCCGCGGTCGTCCATCAGCGTGGTGACCGGGAGCTCGTCGAGCAGCACGACCACGATCGGCGCCTGCGTGACTCCGCCGATCGTGCGCGCCTGGGCCTCGTCGGGGAAGGCGAGCTTCGAGATCGGGTTGGTGAAGAGGAACAGTGCCAGGAAGACGAGCGGGGCCGGGGAGAGCACCCGCAGGAACGAGCGGACCGGCTCCGCGGCCGCGTAGAGGGTCGCGACGCCGGCCCCGATCGCGATCGAGACGACGATCATAACCGCGTCGGGCAGGTCGACCGACTTCTTGATCGCCTGCGCCGCGATCAGCGCGACCAGGCCCGCGATCAGCACGCGGTGGGCGCCCTCGCGGGCGCCGCGCCCGGCCAGCCCGACGAGCAGCTCGATACCCAGCAGCAGCAGCGGCGGCAGCACCACGAGCAGGACCGAGAAGCTGACGATGTCGAAGCCCGACGAGCCGCGGGCGGCGAAGAACTCGGGGTTGTCCTTGAGGAGGTCGAAGAGCGGCTGGGCGACGGCGAAGGTCCAGAGCACCGCGAGGCCGAGGTAGGCCCACAGCGCGTCCCGGAGCGCCGGCAGCCGACCGGCGGCGCTCATCCCCGCTTCGGGCGGGCGAAGTAGAGCACCCTCGTGCCCGACTCCAGGCGCTCTGAGCGCTCGACGTCGAACGCCTCGCCCAGAGTGCGCTCGAAGTAGCCGAGCTCGTAGTCGGGGTGCAGCCCCTCGCGCTTGGGCGCGAGCAGCTTCTTCACCATCGGGTCCTCGCGGGTGGGGAACTCGATCACGAGCGCCGTGCCGAG
>JBOGXT010000260.1:0-3967 GCA_050694635.1 Thermoleophilaceae bacterium | reverse complement strand
GCAGCACGCCGGCGCTGCGCGTGGCGGCGGCGCCCGCGGCCGCCACGCCCGCCCACGCCCAGCGATCGCTGCGGGCCGCGTAGAAGGCGCCCACCGCGAGCAGCAGGAAGAGGCTCTCCGAGTACGGGGCGCTGAAGAAGACCGCCGCCGGAAAGACCGCGAGCAGGAGCAGCGTGGGCCGCGCCAGCGGCCGGCCCAGCTCGAGCGAGACGAGCCGGTGGAGGAGCACCAGCGCGCCCAGGAATGCGGCGAGGGCAATGGCGTAGGCGGCGATGAGCAGGGCGGCGGGCGAAGCGGTGAACGGGGTGGCGAGCGCCCGCGCCAGCAGCGGGTAGAGCGGGAAGAAGGCGGCGCGGGCGTCGCTTCCCGCGTAGCCCGACTCGGCGATGCGCAGATACCAGGCGGCGTCCCAGCGCGCGAGCGGCGAGAGCAGCGGATCGGCTACGGCGTGCGTCAGGGCCGGCTCATCGAACACCGCCGCGTTCCGCTCGGCCAGCCCGCCGGCCGCAGGACCGAAGGAGAGCGCGGCGAACACCGCTACCACGAGCACGGCCGCGCGCGTGCTCCAGAACACGCTCCACGCTGCGCGCAGCGCGTCTGAGCCGCGAACGGCCGCGACTGCCCGCGCCGCGGTCGGGGTAGCTTCATAGGCCATGCCGGACGCCGAGTTCTACACAGCCGTCGACACCGGGACCTGGATCGCCGCGGGCGTATACGTCGTGGTCGCCTTCGTCCTCGCGGAGCTGGTCGACCGCGCCCTGTCGCGGCGCGGCAAGAAGCTCAGCATGGCCGTCGCGGGCGGCGACCTCTCACCCGTCGCCACCACCCGGCTGCGGCTCGTGCGGCGCCTGATCTTCACGGGGATCGTCCTGATCGGCCTGGCGCTGGCGCTCTCGAAGTTCCCCTCGATCAACCGCCTCGCCACCGGCATCCTGGCCTCCTCGGCCGTGATCGGCATCGTGGTCGGGTTCGCCGCCCGCCAGACGCTCGCCAACGCAATCGCCGGGATCCTGCTCGCGATCACGCAGCCGATCCGCATCGGCGACCTCGTCACCTTCGAGGAGCAGACCGGCGAAGTCGAGGACGTGAAGCTCACTTACACCTACATCCGCCTCGACGACGGCCGGCGCCTGATCGTCCCCAACGAGCGGCTCGCCCAGAGCTCGATCCAGAACCACACGATCCTCGACCCGCGCGTGCAGGTGGAGGTCTCGGTCTGGCTCCCGGCGGACGCCGACCTCGACCAGGCGATCGAGCTGATCTCCGACGAGGAGGAGGGCATCACCGCCACCGTGGCCGAGACCGACAAGGAGGGCGTGCGCCTAAGCGCCACCAGCTGGGCCGCCAGCCCGCGCGAACGCGGGAGCGAGGCCGCGGCGCTGCGCCGGCGCTGGCTGCGTCTGCTTCGCGAGCACGGTCTATCCTCCGTGGAGGCCTCCTGAGCGCCAAGGCCACTCCCAGTTCACTCGAATGAGCCACCGGCAGCGAAAGACCAGGAGGCGGAAGCGCCACGGCGCCGGCAGCAAGGTTCTGCTCGGCCTCGGCGTGATCGCCACTATCTGCGTCATCGCCGTCCTCTCGGCGGCCGGCTACGTGCTGGCGATCGCCGCCACCGCGCCCGAGCTGCGCGAGCTCAAGGCCGACGACAAGGGCGAGCTGTCGGTGGTGTACGCGGCCGACGGCACCAGGCTCGGATTCATCCAGTCGGACATCCAGCGGCGGGTCGTGCCGTGGAAGGACCTGCCCGTCGACCTCCGCCGCGCCACCGTCGCGATCGAGGACGAGCGCTTCTACAAGCACGAGGGCGTCGACCTCAACGCGATCGTCCGCGCCGGCATCAAGAACCTCGAGTCGGGCGACACCGTGCAGGGCGGCTCGACGATCACGCAGCAGCTCGTCCGCGCGCTCTACATCAAGGACCCCGAGCGCAACTTCACCCGCAAGATCCGCGAGGCAAAGCTCGCCTCCGAGCTCGAGGAGGAGCACTCCAAGACCTGGATCCTCCACAACTACCTGAACTCGGTCCCGTACGGGACGGTCAACGGGCGCACCTCGATCGGCGCCGAGGCGGCCGCGGTCACGTTCTTCAACAAGCACGCCAGGGACCTCGAGCTGCACGAGTCCGCCCTGCTCGCGGGGCTCCCCCAGGCGCCGTCGCAGTACAACCCGTTCCGCAACCCGACCGCGGCGATCGAGCGGCGCAACGACGTGCTGCGCCAGATGCTCGACAACGGCTACATCACGCAGCTCGAGTACGAGGACGCCGCGCGGCGCAGGCTCGGGCTGAGGCAGGGGTTCCGCTACGTGCGCCGGCGCGAGCCCTACTTCTTCGACTACGTCACCGAGAAGCTGATCGAGCGCTACGGCGTCGGCGTGGCGCGCCGCGGCGGGCTGCGCATCCACACGACGATCAACCCGAAGATGCAGGACCTCGCCCGCGAGGCGATCAACGCCTACTGGGGCGATCCCGCCGGGCCCTCCTCGGCGATCGTGGCGATCGATCCGGCCGACGGGAAGATCCGCGCGATGGCGTCGAGCGGCACCTACGGCGAGCGCCGCTTCAACCTCGCCGCGCAGGGCCACCGCCAGCCCGGCTCGGCCTTCAAGACCTTCGTGCTGACAGCGGCGATCCTGAAGGGTGTCGACCCCGACTCCACGTCGTACACGTCGAAGCCGGTCGCGCTCGACGTCGGCGAGGGCGCGCCGCCCTGGGAGGTCAAGACGTTCGGGGACAGCTACATCGGGACGGTCAGCCTCACCCGCGCGACGCTCTCGTCGGACAACACCGTCTACGCCCAGCTGATCCTCGACGTCGGCCCCGAGAGCGTCTGCAAGGCGGCCAAGCTGCTCGGCATCAGCACGAAGCTCGACTGCTACCCGGCCGAGGGGCTGGGCGGCCTGACGCGCGGCGTCACGACGCTCGAGATGGCGAGCGCCTACGCGACGCTCGCGAGCGGAGGCGTCCGCCACCGCCCGACCGGGATCGAGCGGGTCGTGCATCCCGATGGCACGCGCGACAACTGGTCCAAGTCGGAGGGCAAGCGCGTCATGACCGATGGGCAGGCCTACGAGGTCACCAAGATCCTCGAGATGAACATGCAGTCGGGCACCGGGACCCAGGCCGACTACGGCTGCCCGGCGGCCGGCAAGACCGGCACCACCGACGAGTCGAAGGACGCCTGGTTCGTTGGCTACACCCCGAAGCTCTCGGCCGCCGTCTGGGTCGGATATCCGGACGCCGGCGTGGCGATGCCGGGCGCGCAGGGCGGCGAGTACGCCGCGCCGGTGTGGGGCGCGTTCATGGAGCCGGTCTCCAACGGCTACTGCGACGACTTCGCGCTGCCCGAGGAGCCCTTCCAGTCCTCGCCGTTCTTCGGCGAGCACTCCTCCACCGGCAGCTCGAGCACGAGCGGCTACGACTCCACCGAGAGCTACAGCGACCCGACCTATGACCCGGACTACTACGAGGCGCCGCCGCAGGAGGTGCCCGAGGTCGCGCCCGAGGAAGAGACGCTCGCCCCGCCCGCCGGGGGCCAGGGCGGCGAGGGCGGCGGCGTGTCGCCCGACGGCGACTGACCGCTGGCCGCTGGTGGCCGAGCGCCGGCTGATCGAGGCGATCCAGGCGGCGATCGCCGACCGCGGCAGCCGCCTCGTGCGCTGGTCCGGCGACGACGCCGCGGTGGTGCGGGCGCGGCCGCTGGCGGTCACCTCGATCGACACGATCGTCGATGGCGTGCACTTCTCGCTCGCGACGCACGCCCCCGCGGACGTGGGCTGGAAGGCGCTCGCCACCGCGCTCTCGGACGTGGCGGCGATGGGGGCGGAGGCGGGCGAGGCCTACGTCTCGCTCGTACTGCCAGCCGGCTTCGACGGGGCGCTGGACCTGGTGGGCGGGATGGAGGAGCTGGCCGGCCGGCACGGCGCCACGATCGCGGGCGGGGACGTGGTGAGCGGCCCGGTGCTGACC
>JBOGXT010000259.1:0-3180 GCA_050694635.1 Thermoleophilaceae bacterium | reverse complement strand
CCGCTGCGGCGGCGTCAGGCCGCCGCGCCGGCCAGCTCGAAGCGCACGCCGTCATCTCCTCGGACACCTCCCACAGCCGGCGGGCGACCTGCTCGTCCCGCGCCGCGCTGCTCGGCGATCCCCGCTTCGGGTGGCCGCGCAGCTCCTGGAAGCCGTCCGGGCCGACATAGGTGCCGCCCTCCAGTCCGGGTTCGGTGGCGGCGTAGAGGGTCGGCAGGGCGCCCATCTCGTCGCTCTGCGCGATGAGCTTGTTGCTCAGGCGCATCACCGCGGCGTCAACGGCCGGCGGGCCAGCGAACTGGAGGTTGGTGGCGGCGTAGCCGGGGTGTGCGGCGAGGCTCTTGACGGTCGAGCCCGTCGCCCGCAGGCGGCGGTCCAGCTCGAGCGCGTACAGCAGGTTGGCGAGCTTCGACTGCCCGTAGGCCCGCCAGCGGAAGTAGCGCCGGTCGCCGCCCAGGTTGTCGAACACGATGCGGCTGATGCGGTGGGCCTCGCTCGAGAGCGTGACCACGCGGGCGTCATCGCGCCCCTCCATCGCCCCGATCAGCAGGCCCGTGAGCGCGAAGTGCCCGAGGTGGTTGGTGCCGAACTGCAGCTCGAAGCCGTCGGCGGTGCGGCGCCGCGGCGTGGCCATCACGCCGGCGTTGTTGACGAGCAGGTCCAGCCCGTCGTGCCCGGCGCGGTAGCGCTTCGCGAACTCGCGCACGGAGTCGAGGCTCGCCAGGTCCAGCCGCTCGAGCTCGAGCTCTCCGCCCGGGACGGCCCGCTCGCACTCCCGGCGGGCCGCCTCACCCTTCTGCGTGTCGCGGCACGCCAACACGACGTGCGCGCCTGCGTGCGCGAGCTCGCGCGCGGTCACGAGCCCCAGGCCGCTGTTCGCTCCGGTCACGATCGCGGTCCGGCCGCTCTGGTCCGGGATCCGCTCCGCTGTCCACACCTCCCAGCGCTCGCCTGAGCGGCAGGACCAGGGGGCGACCGTTAGCCGAGAGCGGTCTTCCGAGCGCGGACCGACTCCGGGTTTGGGTTGCGCCATCAGGCCGCCTCTGCCTTCGACCAGGACTCGTGCCCACTGCGTAGCGGTGCGGCTCGGCTGCTGCGTCTGTCCCCGAGGACGATGAGGCCGCCGCTGACGGCAAGCGCCCAACCGGGCGAGGCAGGCAGCGCGGTCACGAACACCAGCCCCCAAGTGAGGACGATCCAGCCGATCCAGCCCGGCACGCGTTGGCGTTGGTGCGTCGCCCACACTACGTAACAACCAAGCACCAGCACCGGTACGCCGAAGCTACCGAGTGTGACCCAGAACGTCTCCGAGCGCTCGAACTGGGCGAGCGTAGTCGACTCGTCGAGAGTGAACGTGTTCCACCACCCCTCGTCTACGGCCTGCGACCAGACGTCGCGGCTGCGGCTCTCCAGCGGGGCCACGACGACGTGCACGGCGCCGAAGACGATGGCGATCCACCCACCAACCTTCGTCAGTCGAACACCTCTCCGCTCGGAAAAAGCGCGCAGGTTGGCGAGTTTCCTCGTCAGTCGAACACCTCTCCTCTCGGAAGAAGCACGCTGGTTGGTGAGCTTCATCATGTCCTCCATCTATACGGCGGTGCAATTCGTGTCAGCATCGTCGGGTCGGTCAAGCAGGGTGCGTCGAGCTCGCGATGGTCATCCGGCGGTCCTCATCTCGGTGAACGCCGGGGGTGAGGTTGCGGTCGTGTTCGGCGATGCGCTTGCCTGCCAGGCGCGCTCGATCCAACGCATCAGCGCGGGGTAGACGAATAGGTGGCGGAATGGCTTGATCGCGGCCATGTACGCCGCGCCGAACCATCCGTTGGGCTTGACCAGGACCGCCATCTGACCGCGGTAGCCCCCGTCCTCGTCGGCGACCCAGCCGATGTGCATGACCGAGTGCACGGTGCGGTTGGCCATCTCCGCCGCCCACTCGTCCTCCAGCAGGAATACCGAGGTCATCGGCACGTCCTCGAAGTCCGGACCGGTCGGCGCGGCGCGCAGGTCGGCGGGCAGGCGGTCGCGCAGCGATGCGACCCGGGTGCCGATGCCGGCGTCGGGCCTATCCCATCCCAGGATTCGCCCGATCTTCCACCGCGCCTCCCACAAGGCGCGAACGAGCACCGGCGCGCCTTTGGGGAAGTCGTTGCCTGACACGGACACCGACACGAGGCGCGGCAGCTCGCCCGGACCGCCTGGGGTCGGGAGCGCCCAGACATCCTCGACGTCGAAGTCGGGCGCGAGCTCGTGGATGCGCCAGGGCCGGGACGTATGCGCGGTCTTCGAGAGCCTCATGGTGCGCCCGAAACTACGCACGCCTGACCGCAAAAACGTCGGCCTGCGGTCTCGATCACCTGTAGTCCCGCGGGACTACACGGCGCCGCTCAACGGCGGGGCGCCACCAGCCCGCTGTCGTAGGCGAAGATCACCAGTTGCACCCGGTCGTGCAGGTCGAGCTTTGCACGCAGCCGGCCCAGGTAGGTCTTGACCGTGGGCTCGGCGATATGCAGGGCGGCCGCGATCTCGGCATTCGACCGCCCCCGGGCGACCTCCAGCAGGATCGCGCGCTCGCGGTCGCTCAAGGCCGCGAGCCGCGAATCGTCGATCGGCGCGTCCGGCAGCGTGCCTGCGACGTGCTCGAGCAGCCGCCGCGTCGCGGTCGGTGCCACTATCGCGTCGCCGGACGCGACCGCCCGGATCGCCGCCAGCAGCTCCTCCGGGTCGGCGTTCTTGAGCAAAAAGCCGCTGGCACCGGCGCGCAGCGCGGGGAACACGTACTCGTCGAGGTCGAAGGTCGTCAGGACGATCACCCGCGGCCCCGCGGCGCCGTCGCGCTCGATCAGGAGCCGCGTCGCCTCGACGCCGTCGAGCCGGGGCATGCGGACGTCCATCAGCACGACGTCGGCTGTGGTGACCGCGATACGGTCGAGCGCCTCGCGGCCGTCCTCGGCTTCGCCAACCACCGTCATGTCGGGCTGCGACTCGATCACCATCCGCAGACCGGCGCGGACGAGCGCCTGGTCGTCGACCAGGAACACGCGGGTCACGCCTGCAGCTCCGCGACGTCGTCCGCGGGCGCCAGCACCCGGGCGCGGACTTCGTAGCCGCCGCCGGCTCGCGGTCCGGCGTGCAACGTGCCGCTGTGCAGCGCGACGCGCTCGCGCATCCCGGCCAGGC
>JBOGXT010000258.1:0-6335 GCA_050694635.1 Thermoleophilaceae bacterium | reverse complement strand
GCGGTGCGTTCGGCCGCGAGCGCCGCCAGCGCGCCCAGCCCGATCGACACGCCGTTGCCGCTGATCAGCGCGAGCCCGTCCTTGGGACGCAGCCGGTGCGGCGCGATGGCCGCTCGCGCGAGCGCCTCGCCGCCGGGCATCGCCCGGTCCTCGAGCCGGGCCTGCCCCCGGCCCATCACCACCATCGCGATCGCCGCCATGTGCATGAGGTCGGAGGCGCCGACCGAGCCCACCGAGGGAACGACGGGATGCACCCCGGCGTTGAGCATCGCCACCAGGGTCTCGACCGCCCCGGGGTGCGCTCCCGACCCGCCGCGCGACATCCCGGTGATGCGGGCGGCCATGATGGCCCGCACGTCCTCGTCGGCCAGCGGCTCGCCCACTCCTCCCGCGTGGTCCATGACCATCTGCACCTGGTAGCGGTCCAGGTCGTCACGCGACACGGGCCTGTCGCGCCGCGATCCGAGCCCCGTGTTGAGCCCGTAGACCGGCTGTCCGCTCTCGAGCGCCCGCTCGACGACGGCACGGCTGGCGCGCACCCGCTGTACGACCGCGGGCGCCAGCTCGAGCGTCGCGCCGTGGGCGATCCGCCCGACGTCCTCGGCGGCGAAGCCCTCAGTCGTGAGCCGGACGATGCCGGGCATGCTAGTCCCAGACCACGTGCAGCTCGGGCGGCTTGCGGAACACGAGGCCACGCGGCGCGGCCGGGTGCGCGGGGTCGAGCCGCAGGCGCGGAAGGCGCTCGAGGAGGCGCCCGACCGCGGTGTGCGCCTCCAGGCGCGCCAGGTGCATGCCGATGCACACGTGGGGGCCGTGTGCGAAGGCCACGTGCAACCGGGCGTTCTCACGGCGCGCGTGGAAGCGATCCGGGTCGGGGAAGACGTCGGGGTCGCGGTTGGCCCCGGCGATCGAGATGGTCACGAGCTCGCCCTGCCCGATCTCCGCATCGCCGAGCCGCACGTCCCCGGTCGCGTAGCGGTCGATCACGGCGGCCGCCGGCTCGAGCCGCAGGGACTCCTCGACGGCGTTGGCCATCAGCCCGCGATCCGACTCGACGAGCGCCCGCTGCTCCGGGTGGGCGAGCAGGTGGAGGACCGCGTTGGCGATCATCCCCTCGGTCGTCTCGATGCCGCCGAACAGGAGCACCGCGGCGTTCGACACGACCTCGGCGCGCTCGAGGCCGCCGGATCCACTCGCGGCGGCGACCAGCGACGAGCCGGGGTCGCGATCGAGCATCGGCTCCACGCCCGAGCGCAGGGCGGCGAACGCGTCTCGGCCGGCGGGCGTGATCGGGTTGCCGGCCGCGACGCCCGTGACCGAGTCGACGATCGCGTCGTACCAGCCGAGCATCGCGGCCGTGTCCGTGCCCTCGAGCCCGAGCGCGTGGGCCACGACCCTAGCCGCAAGCGGGCCCGCGAAGGCGCGACGCAGCTCCGCCCGCCCGGCCGGCTCCAGCGCCTCGATCAGCCGCTCGGTCTCGTCCTCCACGAGCGCCGTGAAGCGTTCTCGCACCGCGTCGAGGCGAAACGGGCGAGCGAACGGGTCGCGGTGGCGGGCGTGCTCGGGGCCGTCGAGCGTGAGCATGCTCGGCCCGACCACCCGGCCGGTGGAGAAGCGGGGATCGTCGACCGTAAACGACTCCGAGTCACGCATCGCCTGCAGGGCGAGGTCGCGCCGGGTGACGAGCCAGCCCTCCAGCGCCGGGATCCACGACACCGGCTCGTGCTCGCGCAGCCGGGCGAGCAGCGGGTGCGGGTCGCGATCAAGCTCCTCCAGGCTCGCGACAGCCCCGATCGGGAACGCGATCTCCCGTCGGCGTCGAGTCGCTTCGCGCACGTCCCGCATCTTGGCGTGCTGATATATCATCGCTTGCAGTGACCGACTCGCACGGCACCGCTGCCGTCGAGACCTCAGAGACGTCCCTGGCCCGGGAACCCTCAGGTGAGCCAGTCGTGCGCGCCGAGGGCGTCTGGAAGGTCTTCGGGCCTCACGCCGACAAGGTCATTGGCACGCCCGACGCGGAGCTCCCGCGCTCGGAGCTGCAGCGCAAGACCGGGAACGTCGTGGCGGTCCGCGACGTCTCGATCGACATCCGGCCCGGCGAGGTGTTCGTGGTCATGGGCCTGTCGGGCTCTGGCAAGTCCACGCTCGTCCGCACGCTCATCCGCCTGATCGAGCCGAGCGCCGGCCGCATCCACATCACAGGCCGCGACGTGATGGCGGCCGACCAGCCCGAGCTGCGCGAGCTTCGCCGCCACACGGTCTCGATGGTGTTCCAGCACTTCGGCCTGCTGGCCCACCGCCGCGTGATCGACAACGTGGCCTTCGGGCTCGAGATCCAGGGCGTGGCCAAGGCCGAGCGCCTCGCGCGCGCGAGTGACGTGCTGCGCCTGGTCGGCCTCGAGGACGCCGCCAACCAGTTCCCCGACCAGCTCTCGGGCGGGATGCAGCAGCGCGTCGGCTTGGCGCGCGCGTTCGCGGTGGACCCGAAGCTGATGCTCTACGACGAGCCGTTCAGCGCGCTCGACCCGCTGATCCGGCGCGACATGCAGGACGAGGTCTGCCGGCTCCAGGTCGAGACCGGCAAGACGATGCTGTTCATCACGCACGACCTGCTCGAGGCGCTGCGGCTGGGCGACCGGATCGCGATCATGCGCGACGGCGCGATCGTCCAGCTCGGCACGCCCGAGGAGCTGGTGGGCTCGCCGGCCGACGGCTACGTGGCCAACTTCGTGCGCGACATCCCGCGCACGAACGTGCTCACGCTGCGCTGGATCATGCGCGACCCCCGCCACGGGGAGGAGAGCGCCGGGCCCGAGCTCCCGGTCGGCACGACCGTGAAGGACGCGGTGCCGGTGGTGGCGGCCACCGAAGGGCCCGTGCGGGCGATCGAGAACGGCCGCTGCGTGGGCGTCGTCGACCGCGTCTCGGTCCTCCGCGCGATGGCGACCGGGCGTGAGGACTCGAGTGGCGACGGCTAGCACACGCGTCGCCACCCCGGCCTTCGTGGCGCCCGAGCGCTGGCGCGGGCGGCCGGTCCAGGTGGCCGTGATCGCCGCGCTGATGCTGGTCGCGTTCGCCGCGCTGCGCAACGAGCTGCCCTGGCCGGGATCGCTGACGTGGGCGGAGCTTCCGGAGCGGCTGGACGATCTGCAGAACTGGCTGCTCGACGAGCGCACCGCGGCGAACCCGAGCATCGTCTTCGCCCTCCTCGACGGGTTCAGGGCGTTCGCCGAATGGCTCGTCACGGCGCTCAACGACTTCCTGCTGTGGCTGACCTGGGTGGGCACGATCGCCACCGCCACCCTCGTCGTGCTGCGCTTCGGAGGCTGGCGAGCGGCGCTGATCGTGGCCGGGGCCTTCGTGTCCTTCGCCCTGATGGGGCTCTGGGAGGAGAGCGTCCAGACGCTCGCGCTGATGCTGGCGGCCGTCGCGCTCTCGCTCGCGATCGGCGTGCCCCTCGGCGTGATCGCCGGCCGCAACGACCGCTTCCACCGAGCCATCACGCCGGCGCTCGACGCGATGCAGATCGTGCCCGCCTTCGCCTACCTGATGCCGGTCGTGATCCTCTTCTCGGTCGGTCCGGCGGCGGCCGTGATCTGCACGATGATCTACGCCGTCCCGCCGGCCGTGCGCATCACCGCGCTCGGCATCCGGGGCGTGACCAAGGACTCGGTCGAGGCGTCGCGCGCGTTCGGCGCGACGCAGGTCCAGACCCTGTTCAAGGTGCAGTTGCCGCTCGCCCGGCGCCAGCTGCTGCTGTCGGTCAACCAGACGATCATGTTCGCGCTCTCGCTGGTCGTGATCGCGGGCCTGATCGGCGGGCGCGGCCTCGGCGACGTGGTCACCAACGGGCTCTACTCGAACCCGGCGCTGGCGCTGCTCGCGGGCATCGCGATCGTGATCATGGCGATCGCGCTGGACCGCGCGACCTCCGCGATCGCGGAGCGGACCGACCCCGCGCGCCAGCACCTCACCGACGAGCGCCGCCGGCGCGCCCGCATGGCGACGCTCGGCACCTTCGGCGCCATCGCTGCGATCGTCCTGGTGGCGCGGGCGCTCGGCGCCGACAGCATCTATCCGGATGAGTTCGAGACCTCGACCACCGTGTACACGGCGACGATCGAGGACACGCTGCTGGGGTGGATCCAGGACGTGCTCGACTACGTGCAGGACCCGAGCTCGTTCATCTTCGGCATCACCGAGCCGGTCGGGAACTTCCTGCTCGAGTACATGCTCGAGCCGCTCAGGATCGTGCTGATGGAGTCGCCCTGGTTCGTGGTGCTGGCGGGCCTGACCGCGATCGCGTTCGTGCTGAGCGGGCCGCGGCCGGCGATCACCGCCTTCCTGATGCTTGCGGCGATCGGCGTGATGGGGGTCTGGGAGCCTGCGATGGACACCGCCTCGCAGGTGCTGGTGGCGACGGCGCTGGCGGTGCTGCTGGGCATCGCGATCGGCATCTGGGCGGCGGAGAGCCCGCGCGTGGAGAAGCTCCTGCGGCCGCTGCTCGACACGCTCCAGACGCTGCCGCAGCTCGTCTACATCATCCCGTTCATCTACCTGATGCCGGTGTCGCGGATCCCGGGCGTGGTCGCCTCCGTGCTGTACGCGCTGCCGGTGGTGATCCGGCTGGTCACGAACGGCCTGCGCGGCGTCCCGCCGGCCGCGGTGGAGGCGGCCGCGGCGTTCGGCGCGTCGCGCATGCAGGTGCTGGCGAAGGTGAAGGTGCCGCTGGCGCGCGACTCGATCATGCTCGGCGTCAACCAGGGGATCATCATGGTCCTGGCCGTCGTGGTGATCGGCGGCCTGGTGGGCTCGGGGGCGCTGGGCGACATGGTGGCGCGCGGCCTTCAGCGCAACGAGTTCGGCGAGGGGGTGGTGGCGTCGCTCGCGATCCTCGCGCTCGGCATTGCCCTCGATCGGGTCACCCAGGGCCCGCGGAAGGTTCAACCACGATGAGGGGGTATCCCATGGAGGAGGGGACGAGGACGGGCGCGCGGCGCCTGTCGATCGTCGTGTTCGCGCTCGTGCTCGCGCTGTTCATGGCGGCGTGCGGCGAGGAGAAGGACGACGAGCCCGCCGGCGACGGTGGTGGCGGGAGCGCGGCCGCCGGCAAGGACTGCGGCGAGGTCACGCTGAACGAGCAGGCCTGGGCCGGCTCGACCGCGAACACCTACATCGCCAAGGCCGTGCTCGAGGAGGACCTCGGCTGCAAGGTCGAGATCACGAAGATCGCCGAGATCCCCGTCTTCCAGGCGATGGCCGACGGGAAGGTCGACGCCGTGCTGGAGGACTGGCAGCACGTCGACGAGTACAAGCAGTACATCGACGAGGCCGGCACCGTCGTCCAGGGCGGCCCGCTGGGGGTCAAGGGCCACATCGGCTGGTTCATCCCGCGGTACCTGATGGACGAGAACCCCGAGTTCAAGACCTGGAAGGGCCTCAAGGGCCAGGAGGAGCTGTTCAAGACGCCCGAGTCCGGTGACCAGGGCATGTTCCTGGGCGGCGACCCGAGCTACGTCCAGAAGGACAAGGAGCTGATCGAGGCGCTCGACCTCAACTTCAAGCACGTGACCGCCGGCGCCGAGCCGGCCCAGGTGGCGCGCTGGAGCCAGCTCTACAAGCAGCAGGAGCCGGTGCTCTTCTACTGGTACACGCCGCAGTTCCTGAACCAGGAGTACGACCTCGCCGAGGTCAAGCTGCCGCCCATCACGGAGGGGTGCAAGGAGGACGCCAAGGCCGGCGGCGATCCCGAGCAGTACAAGTGCGAGTACATCCAGACGATCATCAACAAGCTGTTCAGCAAGGAGTTCGCCGAGAGCAGGTCCCCCGCCTACGACGTCCTCAAGAAGATGAAGCTCACCAACGAGGACCAGGAGGCGGTCGCCAAGGCGATCGCGGGCGACAAGGTCGACCCCGACCAGGCCGGTCAGGACTGGGTCGACGAGAACCGCGACAAGGTGGACACCTGGCTGCAGTGAGCTACTGCGCCTCGAGCGCGCTCCAGATCGTCACATAGACCGGCGGGAGCATGGCAGCGGCGCCCCGATCCTCTGCATCCACGGGGGCGGAAGCTCCGCGCTGATGTGGGCGGACGCGGTCGAAGAGCTAGCCCCATTTTCCGCGTCCAGCCAGGCGTAGCCGCGCTGGCGGTGCCCGGGCAACCCGCATGACGATGCGGTTTCTCGCCGGACCGATGCGGCGGGGCTTGGTGGCATGTTGTGGCAACTTGTTGTCGGGATTCCGTCCGAGAGGCGCTCTAGAGTTGTGGCAAGGTGTTCATCAAGAGGACGAAGGTCAAGCGCGAGGGGCGCGAGTATGTCTACTTGCAGCTG
>JBOGXT010000257.1:0-5208 GCA_050694635.1 Thermoleophilaceae bacterium | reverse complement strand
CGCCACGACCGAGCCCGGGAGGCCGTAGCCGATCGTAGCGGCCCGCGCCGCCCCGGCGGCGGCGCGCGAGCGGCTCGCGCGCACGCCGTAGGCGAGCACCAGCGCGACGATCGGCACGAGGAGCGCGCTCACGGCGGCGAGAAGCACGCTGTTGCGGGCGGCCGCGGCGAACTCGGGCGCCAGCAGGCCCTCCCGGACCGACTCGACCGACCACGCCCCGAGCTGGGCCAGCGGCGCCAGAACGACGACGCCGACCAGCGCCAGCGGGGCGATCACCGCCGCCGCCGCGGCCAGGCCGCGCAGGCGCACCGGCGGCACCACGTCCCCGCGCGCGGCGTGCTGGTGGTACCGGGCCCGGCCGCGGGCGAGGCGCTCGAGCAGGAGCAGGGCGAGCGTCACCGTCACGAGCAGCGTGGCGAGCTGCATGGCGGCGTCGCGATCGAGCGCCGTGAACCAGACGCGGTAGATCGCGTCCGTGAAGCTGCGCACCCCGAGCAGGTTGACGGTGCCGAAGTCCGCCAGCGCCTCCATCAGAGCGAGCGCGACGCCGCCCAGGATCGCCGGGCGGGCGAGCGGGATGGCCACCCGCAGGATCGCCGCCCGCCGCGACAGCCCCAGCCCGCGGGCGGCCTCGAGCAGCGTGCGCGACTGCGCCAGGAAGGCCGCTCGCGCGAGGAGGTAGACGTACGGGTAGAGCACGAGGGTGAACACGCACGCCGCGCCCAGCTCGGAGCGGATGCCGGGTACCTCGAGGCCGAGGGCGAACAGGGTGAAGACGTAGCCCGGCATGGCCAGCGGCAGCACGAGCGCCCACTCGATCCAGCCGCGCCCGGGGAAGTCGCAGAACGAGACGAGCGCCGCGAGCGCCGTGCCGAGCAGGAGCACCCCGACGCCCACGCCCACGAGCAGCACGGCCGTCGCGGCGAGAGCCTCGGGTACGAGGCCGGAGAACCGCGAGAGGCTTCCGGGGGCGGTGACGAACGACAGGGGAAGGCCGATCAGCGGCCCGGCCACGACCAGCGCGGCGAGCAGCGTGAAGACGGCCCAGCCGTCAAAGCGCCGCGTCAGTCCCAACCCACCTCGTCCATCAGGTTCAGGGCGTCGTCGAGGCGGGCGCCGGCGCGCTCGACGTCGATCGGGTCGGCCTTGAAGTCGAGCTCCGTGTCCACGCGGAACTCGTGGTTGCTCTCGGAGAAGACCCGCTGCTGCTCGGGCGAGACGAGGAACTCGATCAGCTCGCGCGCTTCGTCCTTCTGCTCGCTCGCGGCGACGACGCCGAGGCCAGAGAGGTTCACGTGGGTGCCGCGTCCCTGCTGGTCGGCCCAGACCGGCTCGACGGGGAAGTCCGGGTCCTCCTCCCTCTCGCGCTCGAGGTAGTAGTGGTTGGTGAGGCCGACGTCGCAGTCGCCGTCGGCGATCGCGTCGAGCACGTCGGTGTCGGAGCCGAGGATCTCGGGGTCGTTGTCCACCCAGCTCCGCAGCATGCGCTCGGTGGCCTCGGGCCCGTCCTTGGCGAGGCGGTCGGCGACGAAGGAGACGTTGTACTCGCTCGTGCCGGAGCGCAGGCAGAGGCTGCCCTTCCAGCGCGGGTCGCCGAGGCCCTCGTAGGTGGTCACCTCGTCCGGACCGACGCGCTCGGCCGAGCGCATGATCGTGCGGGCGCGCAGGGCCAGGCCGTACCAGTGCCCGCCCGGATCGCGCAGCCCCTCGGGCACGAGCCGGTCGAGCTCGGCGGAGCGAACGGGCGCGAGCAGGCCGGCCTCGGTCGCGCGCCAGAGATTGGCGGCGTCGACGGTGATCAGCACGTCCGCCGGGGTGTTCTCGCCCTCGGCCTCGATCCGCTCGTAGAGCTCGCTGGCGGACCCGGGGCGCAGGCGGAGGTCGCTGCCGGTCTCGGCGGCGAAGTCCTCGAAGGGCTGCTCCTCGCCGTAGTGCGAGCGGGCCGAGTAGATGCCGAGCGCGTCCGAGGAGGAACCCGACGTGGCCAGAACGACGCCGACCAGGGCGAGCACGAGCAGCGCGGCACCGCCCGCGAGCACGCCGATGAGGGCGCGCCTGGACACGGGCTAGGGCGCCGTCTCGGTCTCCGCCGGCGCGGTCGCCCCGCCGCCGGACTCGGTCTCGGTCGAGGGAGCGGTCTCGGTCCCCGTCCCGCCCGCGGTCCCCGTGCCCTCGGTCTGGAACTCGACCTCGCCCTCGCGGTCCTCGCCGCAGGCGGCGACCCCCGTCGCGGCGCCCGTCCCGAGCGCCGCCGCAACCATCAGGGCTCCTGCCTTCTTCAGCATGCGCATTAGGCTACCCTAACTCCGACCTGCCCAGTCTGATAAGCCGCCGGGCGCGCTAACCTAGGTGGGGTATGGCAGCCACCGACAAGACCCGCGTCGCCAAGCCCAGCCCCATCAAGGAGAACGAGCAGGGCCAGCTAGTCGCGAAGAAGGGCATCTCGCGCGACGTGATCGAGGAGCTCTCCAAGATCAAGGGCGAGCCCGACTGGATGCGCGACAAGCGGCTCAAGTCCTTCGAGATCTTCGAGCGCAAGCCGATCCCCACGTGGGGCGTCGACCTGTCCGACCTCGATCTCTCCGAGCTGGTCCTCTACTCGCCCCCCGAGGCGGGCCGCTACGACAGCTGGGACGACGTCCCGCGGGAGATGAAGGACACCTACGAGAAGCTCGGCATCCCCCAGGCCGAGCGCGAGCACCTCGCCGGCGTTGTGGGCGTGTGGCGCCAGGAGCCCTTCTACGAGGGCCTCAAGCAGGAGTACGCCGACCTCGGGATCCTCTTCTGCGCGATGGACACCGCGGTCACCGAGCACGAGGATCTCGTGCGCGAGTACTTCATGAACAAGTGCGTGCCGCCGCAGGACAACAAGTTCTCGGCGCTGCACGGCGCGGTGTGGTCAGGCGGCTCGTTCCTGTACGTGCCGAAGGACGTGAAGGTCGACCTCCCGCTCCAGGCCTACTTCCGCATGGAGGGCTCGGGCGAAGGCACCTTCGAGCACACGCTGATCATCGCCGACGAGGGCTCCGACGTGAACTACATCGAGGGCTGCACGGCGCAGACGTACAGCATGAACTCGATGCACTCGGCCGTGGTCGAGATCTTCGTCAAGGAGGGTGCGAAGGCCCGCTACACGACCGTGCAGAACTGGTCGAAGGACGTTTTCAACCTGAACACCAAGCGGTCGATCGTCGAGGCGCACGGGACCGTCGAGTGGGTCGGCGGCTCGATGGGCGCGAAGAAGGTGATGCTCTACCCCGGCTCGTTCCTGATCGGGGAGGGCGCGCGCGCCGACCACCTGAACGTGGGCGTGGCGAGCGGCGACGTGTGGAAGGACACCGGGGCCAAGGTCGTCCACCTGGCGCCGAACACCAACTCGAACATCCTCGCCAAGTCCATCTCGAAGGACGGCGGGATCATGGGCTACCGCGGGCTGGTCCGGATGGGACACAACTCGCAGGGCTCGAAGGCCCACGTTCAGTGCGACGGCCTGATGATGGACGACCGCTCGCGCTCGGACACCTGGCCCGACATCCAGATCCAGAATCCGCACGTGACCGTGGCCCACGAGGCCGTGGTCGGCAAGATCTCCGACGAGCAGCTCTTCTACCTGCAGTCGCGGGGCCTCTCCGAGGAGGAGGCGGCGGCGATGATCGTGAACGGCTTCATCGAGCCGGTCACGAAGGAGCTGCCGATGGAGTATGCCGTCGAGCTGAACAGGCTGATACAGCTCGAGATGGTCGATTCCATCGGGTAGGACCGCGTGGGCCAGCTGGTCTTCGACGAGAAGGTCGTAGAGCAGCTGGAGGTCTTGTACCGGTCGCGGGACGTCCTGCGGCGCCGGAAGCTGGTGTACGACGCGCTGGGGGCCGTGCCCGGCGAGCGCATCGTCGACGTCGGCTGCGGCCCCGGCTTCTACACGCGCGAGCTGCTCGACCAGGTCGACCCGGACGGCGCGGTTGCCGGCGTCGACAGCAGCCCGCAGATGCTCGCAGTGGCCGAGCGCCGCTGCGAGGGGCGCGAGAACGTAACGTTCCACGAGGGCGATGCCACGGCGCTGCCCGTGGACAGCGAGAGCTTCGACCGCGCGCTCTGCGTACAGGTGCTCGAATACGTCGAGGACGCTGCGGCGACCCTCGCCGAGATGCACCGCGCCCTTCGCCCCGGAGGCCGCGTGGTGATCTGGGACGTCGACTGGGCGACGGTGTCCTGGCATACCGAGGACCCCGAGCGGATGGCGCGCATGCTCGCCGCGTGGGACGAGCACCTGGCCCACCCGTCGCTGCCCCGGACGCTGTCCGGTTCGCTGCGCGCGGCGGGCTTCGAGGACGTGCGCATGGACGCCCACGCCTTCGCGACCGCGGAGCTCACGATGGAGTCCTACGGCGGCGCGGCGCTCCCGGTGATCGAACGGTACGTCGCCGGCGAGGGCGCGGATGAGGTCGAGGCCTGGGCGGGCGAGCAGCGCGAGCTGGGCGAGCGGGGCGAGTTCTACTTCGCCTGCATGCAGTTCTGCTTCAGCGCGACACGCCCCTGAGCGGCTACGGCAGGATCAGGTGCAGGTCGCCGAACTCGTGGCGTAGGTAGCCGGCGTGGGTGGCCTCCTCGTACGAGCGCTCCAGCAGGTCGCGGCCTCCGATCGCCTCGAGCATCGCCAGGTGCGAGGAGTCGCTGTCGTGGAAGCCGGTGAGGAGGCCGTCCAGGGCGCGGATCGGGGTGTCCGGCTCGATCACGAGATCGGTCCAGCCCTCGGTCGCTGCGCCCGGGCCATGCTCCGCGGCGGCGGATTCGAGCGCCCGCACCACGGTCGTCCCGACCGCGATCACACGTCCGCCCAGCGCCCGCACGAGCTCGATCCGCTCGGCCGTGAAGCGCGGCACCCGGTACCACTCGGCGTGCGGCGCCTCGCCCGCCTCGAGCGACGAGACGCCCGTGTGCAGCACGAGCGGGGCCACGTCGATCCCCGCCGCCACCAGCCCCATGACGAGCTCCGGCGTGAAGGCGCGCCCGGCGCTCGGCATCTCGGCGCTGCCGGGCTCGGTGGCGTAGACGGTCTGGTAGAGGTCGAGCGGCCAGACGCGGTCGGTGTGCCCGTAGCGGATCGGCTCGCCGTGGCGGGCCAGGTAGTGGAGCACCGGCACCGGCAGCCGCAGCGCCGCCCGCCACAGGCGTCCGCCGCCGTGCCGCTCGAGCAGCACGGCGGTGGCG
>JBOGXT010000256.1:0-2720 GCA_050694635.1 Thermoleophilaceae bacterium | reverse complement strand
GCGCGACTGGATCCGGTACGTCCACCGCGTCAAGCCCGAGTCGATCCTGGGCGCGCTCGACGTGGCGGGCGACGTCCGCGAGTACGCGCACGAGGGCGGCGCGAGCGACGAGCAGCTCGAGCGCCGCTTCGGCAGCGCGCTCGTCCAGCGCGCGATCTTCACCGGCATGGCGCGGCAGTTCGAGCCCAAGTTCGCGTTCGGCTTCGAGGGAGACATCGCGTACGAGCTGTCGCACCACGCCAACGGCAAGCCGCCGTCGCGGTGGACGGTGCAGGTCAAGGACGACTCGGCCACGGTCTCGACCGGTGTGACCGGCACGCCGGCGATCACCTTCCGGCTCAGCGTGCCCGACTTCGCCCGGCTGCTGGCCGAGGAGGTCGACCCCCAGGAGCTCTTGTTCGCGGGCCGCTTCGACGTGGAGGGCGACCTGACGCTGGTCACGCGCGTCCCCGAGATGTTCGGCGCGCCGCCGCAGTTCTAAGAAGCACGCGATCCAGACCTACGCCAGCCTGCCGCTCTCGGGCCACGAGGCACGATAGGGCTGCCACGCTTTGGGTGTGGCAACCGCTCGTGAGCGCGCCGTCAGCTTCCTGCACGCACAGCTCGAGTGGGTGGCCGGGGCCAGCTTCCGCGACGAGCACCCCGGCGAAGCGTGGCCAGAGCGCGACGGCCGGGTAGCAGGCGCGCTCGGGGCGCTGCGGGCTGTTGGGCTGCTCGGCGCGGATGAAGCCGAGGCCTGGCGGCTGCGCTTGATCGGCCCTGGTGTGGAGCGGCCGACGCCGTCTGACAGGACGCGTCGGGCGGCCGACGAGCTGCTGCTTGGCCTGCTCGAGGCGGTGCCGGTGGACGACGACGGCTTGGGCGTCGACTCCTTGCGGTTCGGGGGAGCGGGGGACGCGTTGCAGGCGGTCGGCGCAGCGTCCACTGAGTGGTATGAGCGTCGACGCCGACGGATGGGCTGGCCTACCGCTGACGAGATCGGGGAGCGGTACGCGGGCGGCACGGAGAAGGAGCTGCGCGCCGTGGTTGCCGGTCCCGCCGAGGCGGTCGATGGTGTGCGGGTGCTCTGTGCGCTGCGCTTCGACGACGGCGTGAGCCTCCTACTGCGGCTCGATGGCGTCGACCCGGTCGAGGACGATCCGTGGGACTTCGGGCTCTTCGATGATGTCGGGACGACGTACTCGCGGGCGGGCGGGGGCGGCGGAGCCCGGGAGCGAAGAATCTCGTTCCGCACGCCGGCTCCGGCTGACGCCACGTGGCTGGAATTGCGTCGAGGCGCGTCGCGGCCGATTCGGATTCCGCTCTGATGCGCGACGCGGCTTTGGCACGTCTTGAGCGGCTGTTGCTCCAGGCAAGCGACGCCGACCCGGACCAGCCGGAGGGTGCATATTCGGAAGGCGCCTGGTTGGCCTACCAGCGCATCGGCGCGCTCTCGAGCAGCGAAGCGGACCGCTGGCGGGCCCGCTTCGCAAGAGCGGCCACCGAGCGCGATACCGAACCCGAGCCGCCTCTCGCCGAGACCGTCCGTGCCGCGGGCATCCGGTACCTGGAGCGACTCGTCGCGGGCGTCCCGCGGTTTCGCCGCAACTCGACGCCCGAAGAGCGTGCTGCCGGCGCCGAGTGTTCGAGCGCGCTCGAGGCGCTGCGCGCCGTCGGTGCGCTCGATGAGCGCGAGCACACCGAATGGAGTCGGCGCCTGTTGGCCGCGCAGGCGCCCTGGCTCGATGAGCCGACCCCGTCGCCAGGCGAGGGGCCGTGGGCCATCAGCATCCCCCCGGAAACGCCGGAGGAGGCCGCTCAGGACGCGGCGTTCGAAGCGGCCTGGGCGGCGCGGCCGAAGGCCGAGACAACGCGTCGCGTCTTCACGGGCTCTCCCGAGCGTCACGCCGGACTGGCGATGATCGTCCTTGCCGTGCACGAGGATGCCACCAGCCTGCACTTTCACTCCGTAGGGGAACCCGCCCCGGTCGACGCGCCCAGCCCGCACTCGAAGAGGGCCTTCGATGACGCGCTCGACGCGCTTGGTCCGCCGGCCCTCCGAGACGACCGCGGCACGGCCTACGAACCGATGGAGCCCCGCCCAGTCTCCGCCTCCTCGCACTCAAGCGAGCCCGACAGCGACCCCCGGCGAGTCATCATCGGCACCTGGCTCTACACGCCCGCAGCACGGGACGAAGCGGCCACCTTCGAGATCGAGCAAGCGGGCCAACGCTGGACGCTTCCCGTAGCGACCTGAGTTGCCGGCGGCCGGCGATCCGCCCAAGCGTTCGTCCGGTCCGCCGGCCGATGAGCACAGCACAAGCGCCAACGTCAATTCACGCTTCCCCACTCGCGTGAAAGGAGGGGTGCCGGCGGTCGCGACGGGTCGCTAATCAGATCATCAGTCCTGCGCTGGCCGAGATCATCGGCGGTCGCCGGTTATGGACGGTGTCGATGATCTCGTCGGTGTCAATCCGGTCGAGATAGATCGAGGGCACGCCCAGATTGACGTGCCCGAGTGCCGCTGGATCACCTTGAGCGGCACGCGCTCGCGGGCCATCTCGACGGCGTGTGCGCGGCGTAGCTGATGAGGCGCGAAGCGGCGCCGGACGCCGGCCTTCGTCGCGACGCGGCGGAGGTGGTTGCGCGCGGCGGAGGGCGTCCAAGGCCACCCGCGGGTCTGTCCGTCGATCACGCAGAACAGCGTTCCGACCGGCATCTCGACCCGTCGGGCAAGCCAA
>JBOGXT010000255.1:0-3127 GCA_050694635.1 Thermoleophilaceae bacterium | reverse complement strand
TCGCAGTGGTCGAGGTGGCAGTGGGTGTCGATCACGGCCGGCGGGCGGCCGCCTCGGGCGCCATCAGGCCGTCGACGGCTCGGGGGTCTCCACGCGCGGGAACAGCTGCCCGAGCTCGCCGAGCTGCGCGCCGCCGCCCCCCGCTCCCAGGCGGGCCCCGTCGAGCGAGAGGTCCTCCTGTCCGAGCGCCCCGAGCAGCCGCTCCGCCGAGGTCGGCACGAACGGGTGGAGCAGCACGGAGACGACCCGCAGGCCCTCGGCCAGCGTGAAGAGAATCTCGTCGAGCCGCTCGGCCTGCGTCTCGTCCTTGGCCAGCTGCCAGGGCTGTTCGTCCTGCACGTAGCGGTTGAGGCGCTTGATGCGCTGCCAGATCTCGTCGAGCGCGCCGGTGATCTCGACGTCGTCGATTCGCTTGCACACCGCCTCGACGAGGCCGTCGAAGTCGGCCTCGATCGCTTCGTCGGGTCGCGCGTCGGGGACGGTGCCGTCGCGGTAGCGGCCGATCATCGCGAGCGTGCGACTGGCCAGGTTGCCGTACTCGTTGGCGAGCTCGGTCGTGTAGCGGGTCTCGAAGCCCTCGGGCGACACCTCGCCGTCGGAGCCGAAGCTCACCTCGCGCAGGACGTAGAAGCGGAGGGCGTCGGCCCCGTAGAGCTCGGCGACCCAGAACGGCTCGATGACGTTGCCGAGCGACTTGGACTTCTTGTGCTCGCCGAGCAGGAGAAAGCCGTGGATCCCCACCCGGCGCGGAACCTCGATCCGGGCCGCCATCAGCATCGCGGGCCAGATGACCGCGTGGAACTTGAGGATGTCCTTGCCGATCAGGTGGACGGTGGCGGGCCAGAAGCGGTCGGTCAGGTCGTCGCCGTCGCGGGCGTAGGAGAGGGCGGTGTAGTAGTTGAGGAGGGCGTCGATCCAGACGTATACGACCTGGGAGTCGTCCCAGGGCACCGGAACGCCCCACTTCAGGCGGGCCCGGCTCAGGGAGAGGTCGCGGAGGCCGCTCTTGATGAACGAGAGGGCCTCGTTGTAGCGGTTCCGGGGGATGACGAATTCGGGGTGCTCGGCGTAGAGGCGCTCGAGCGGCTCCTGAAAGGTCGAGAGCCGGAAGAACCAGTTGTCCTCCTTCTCGATCTCGAGCTCGATCTTGTGGATGGGGCAACGGTTGCCGTCCTCGAGCTCAGACTCGGTCTTGAAGTCGGCACAGCGTGGGCAGTACCAGCCCTCGTAGGTGCCCGCGTACACGTGGCCGTTGTCGTGGATGCGCTGGACGACGTCGGCGACCTTGGCCATGTGCTGGGGATCGGTGGTGCGGATGAAGAAGTCGTTGGTCACGTCGAGCGTGCGGGCGAGCTCCTTGAAGCGGACCGCGTTGCGGTCGCCGAGCTCGCGCGGAGTGATGCCGAGCTTCTCGGCCGCCTGGGTGACGGGCTCGCCATGCTCGTCGGTCCCGGTGAGGAAGAAGACGTCCTCTCCACGCTGACGCATGTGCCTAGCGAGAACGTCGGCAGCGATCGTCGTGTAGGCGTGACCGAGATGCGGCTCGCCGTTGACGTAGTAGATGGGCGTCGTGACGTAGTACGGCATGGACAGCCGATGCTACTCAGGCGGGACGCCCCGGCTGCCGCCGGGGGTGATGCTCGCTGCCGGCCGCGGGCGACGCTCGCTGCCTCCCCGGGGCTAACGCCGGCCGAGCATTGGTTGCAGCATGCGTGCAATGCCGTGACCTGTCTTGCGCGTCGCTTTCCGTCCGTCGTCGGTGAGTCCGAGGAGAAGGGCTGCCAGGACAAGACCGACACAGGCGAGCATCAGTCCCACGTCGGGCCCCGAGGGCGAGCGTTTGTTCGTGGCATCCGCCGCGGGGGATCCCGGGTTGCCCGGCAAGGCGTTACTCGACAAGGCGTTCCTCGACATCGCGCGCGGGTGGGGACTGCCGCTGGACGAAGCAACCAGGGGAGGGCGATCGCTTGGCGCAGCGCCCGCGTGATCACTCGGCGAGCCGGCCGGGACTCGGCTCGGGCTTCTCTCCCCTGCAGGGATCACGCGCGAGCTTGGGGCCGCCGCCCGGACACGGCGCAGAGTCGGTGCGCCTACCGGGACGCCGCGCGGTCTCGGCTCACTCACGGGGAAATGCCGGGGGTTCGGCGCGGCTACCGGCACCCGGCCCGGGTTGGGTGCATTCACGGGGACCTGCCGGGGGCTCGGCGCGCCTACCGGGACGGGGCGCGGATTCGGCGCGCCTACAGGGACGCGGCGCGAATTCGGTGCGCCCACCGGGACGCGGCGGCCCGCCGGTGCTTCTACCGGCGCGGGGGCTGGGGCGACGTGCACCGGTGACGGTTGCGGTGCCGGCGCTCCGCGTGGCGCCTGAGGCCCGGTCGGGGGCGGCAGGAAGCCCAGGGCATCGTGGTAGGCGTGCCGGCTTCCGGCGTCGCGGACGCCGAAGTGGAGGTGCGAAGTCGCGGCCGACCTGACGCCGCTGGTTCCAACGGCGCCGATCCGGTCCCCGGCCGCGACCCGGTCGCCCTCTCGAACGGCGGTCGACGAGAGGTGCAGGTAGGTGGTGTCGAAGCGGCCGTCGGCGGTGCGGACGCTCACCGTCAGCCCGGACGAGCCGGCGGCTCCTGCGAACCGGACGTCGCCGCCAGCCGCCGCGACGACGGGGGCGCCCGTGTCGCCCGCGATGTCGATGCCGCGATGCTGGCCGGAGGCATACGGGTCGCCGCCATTTCGGTACGGCGTGATCACCTCGCCCCGAAGCGGCCAGACCCATTCGGCCCAGGCCGGTGGGGCCAGCAAGAGGAAGGCGAACAGGGTGGTGGCGAAGGTGAGGACGAGGCGGCGCATGGCGGCGACCGTACGGCGGAGTCCGAGGCCGGCCGGCGAGAGGCGCGACCAATTGTGATGGTCCGTAGCGAAACTGTGAGGGGCGGTCACAGAGCTGTTGCACTCGGGGCCGGGCGCGAGGGCTCCGGGGCCAAATGGGCTCAGGTGTCGCGGGTCACCGCGCGGTAGAGGTCGTTTGCGCGGCTGCCGGTGAGCTCGGCCACGATCGCCGCCGCTTTTCGTGGCTTTGCTCCCGCTTCCACCAGCCGGCGCAGCGCATCGACCGCCGCGGGTGAGGCGG
>JBOGXT010000254.1:0-3000 GCA_050694635.1 Thermoleophilaceae bacterium | reverse complement strand
GGCCCAGACCCCGACCGCGGCCCCGACCCCAGCCGCGCGAGCGCCCGCGGCCGAAGCCCACCAGCCTGAGCGCCGAGGAGGTGCGGCGCCTCCAGAAGAGCCTGAACAGGTTCACGGAGCGCTTCATGGAGGGCGTTGGGCCGCTCGTCGTCGACGGCGTCAAGGGGCACGCGACCTCCCGCCGGATCGCCACGGTGAAGTACCACCTCGGCTACACCGGCAAGTCGCAGCGCTCGCCAACCGTCAAGTCGGAGTTCGTGCGCCGCATGCGCCACCCCCACTCGCCGCGCTACTCGAACCCGGCGATGCTGGCGCGGGCCGCCGCGCGGCGCGCCAAGCAGCGCAAGGCCGCCAGGCGGTCCGCCGCGCCGCGCACCGGCGTCGCCACCTTCGACGGCCGGCCGGTGGCGGCCTGGATGAAGCCCTACCTGGAGTGGGCGCGCGCGAACGGCTGGCCGGGGACGCTGACCAGCGGCTTCCGCGACCCGGCGTACTCGGAGAAGCTCTGCATCTCGATGTGCGGAGCACCGAGCTGCCCCGGCCGCTGCGCCGGGCGTTCCTCGAACCACTCCGGCAGCTCCAACCCGTCCGGCGCGATCGACGTGAGCCACTACGACACCTTCGGCCAGCTGATGCGGAGGTGCCCCTACTCGCCGCCGATCTTCAACGCCCTGGGAGCGCGCGACCCGGTCCACTTCTCGGCCAGCGGCAGATAGGGCGCCGCTCGCACTTGGCCGTCGGCCATCCGCAGCTGCTGCCGCGGCGGCCGGCCGAGCCTGAACAGAAGCCGGTCGAGCGCCCGCGCCGGGGCGAACAGCGCCGGCTCCCGGAGCGGCCAGACCTCGCACGGCTCCGCGCCCGAGCCCGAGCGCTCGACGATCGCGTTCACGGCTCGCCGGGCCGCCTCGTTCGCACCCTCCATCGTGGCCAGGTCGGTGTGCGTGCGCACGTAGTCGGAGGCCAGGAAGAGGTTGTCGACCTCGGTCGCAGCGTCCGGCCGGTCGCGCCACGAGCCGACGGTGTTCACGAGCAGCGGCTCCAGGTTCGCCGCCTCGGTCGGGTTCGGGTGGACGATGCTCGGGTCGAGGAAGGAGCCGAGCACCTTCACCTGGTCGAGCTCACGCGTGGCGTCGTCGTCGAGGCTCTCCTTCAGCTGGTGCCACACCTCCGTGGCGATCTCCTCGCGCGAGCAGTACATCGCCTGCTTCTCGACCCCGCTGCCGATCGCCTCCCAGTCCGATACGTCGACCGAGAGGATGCCGCGCGCGCGGCCGTCCCCCAGCCGCTCGGGCTGGAAGCGCCGCTGCCAGAACTGCGGCTGGGAGATCGAGGTCAGCGCCCACTGCGAGTCGATGTAGACCGTGTGGCCGTGCACCACCCGCACGTCGCGGTCGAGGTAGTAGACGATCCCGTTCATCCAGCGCGTGCGCAGCCGGTGGAGCCGCGCGAGACGCGGGTCGACGAGCATCAGCTGCTCGCTCGCGAGCAGGCGCATCACCTCCACCGGCAGGGCGGCGACATACCAGTCGGCCTGGTGCCTCGAGGGCCGCCCTCCTGCCACGACCGTTACGCCGCTGACGCGACCGCGCCGGCAGTGGATCGCCTGGACCTGGTGGCCCGTGCGGAAGTCGACCCCCATCCCCCGCAGGTGGGCGAGCCAGGGATCGATCCAGACGTCGCTCGTTGGCCCGTTCAGCACGCGGTCGACCTGCCCGGCCGGCTGGGCCAGGTCGAACAGGAGCTGGAGCAGGACGTAGCCGCCGGTGCGGGCGCTCATCTCCCGCGCCCGGGCGGCGACCAGCGTGCGCGTCAGGCCGTCGGCCAGGTACTTGGCGTACGCGCCGCCCCGCGTCGCGGCGCCGGAGAACTGCCACCAGCTCTGCTGCTCGTACTCGGCGAAGCGGCGCTCCTCGCAGCTGGTCAGGAGCAGCAGCAGGCGGTCGACGAAGTGGGCGGCGTCCTTCGGCGGGATCCCCACGCTCCCGGCGTAGTCGAGCAGGAAGCGAAACGCCTTGTCCAGGTCGCGGAAGCTGCGCGGGAGATGGGCGGGCGAGAGCAGCTCCCTGCCGTCCGCCCGCGCGATCTGCACCTCGGTCGCCGTGACGAGGTTGTCGAGCACCGTCGCGCCTCCCCGGCCGTAGGGCACGCGCCGCATCGCGTCGGGCAGATGGCGGTAGAAGCCCGGGAAGAAGCGGAAGCCGTGCTCGCCCGGCAGCGGCGGACGCCCATCCGTGGAGCTACCCGGGAACGGGAAGCTGCGGGCCTTGCCGCCCGCCGCGTCGCGCGCCTCGAACACGACCACCTCGAAGCCCCGCTCGGCCAGCTCGTGCGCGGCGCTCATGCCGGCCACGCCGCCGCCCAAGACGATCACGCGCATGGCCGCTCAGGATCTCCCGTCATCGGGAGAATTCTCCCTCGAACATACGTCCAGTTCGCCTTTTGCGGAGGCCGTCGGCGGTGCTAGCTTGACCCAAACTGGTACTTTCGGCCCCCATTCGAGCAGCATGAGCTCGCCTGCCTCCACGGACTCGCTCGAACAGGACGCCGCGCCACCGGCGCCGGCGGAGCGGCCTCTCTCGGCCCTCACGCCGACCTCGTGGGCCGCGGGGCGGGAGCTGGCGGTCGCCGAGTGGGTCGAGCAGGGCCGTTGCCTCGGGGCCATCGGGCGCGCGAGCGCCTGGTGGATCGGGGACTGGATCCGCTACGGCAGCTCCCGCTACGGCGACAGGTACGCGGCGGCCTCGCAGGTGACCGGCTACGACGCGCAGAGCCTGATGAACATGTCGTACGTGGCGAGTCGCTTCGCGCCGTCGCGGCGCCGGCCGGGCCTGTCGTTCAGCCACCACGCCGAGCTCGCCGGGCTCGCGCCCGAGGACCAGGAGCTGTGGCTCGACCGCGCCGAGGCCGGTGCCCTGTCGGTCCGAGCGCTGCGCGCCGAGCTGCGCAAGGCCCGGGGGCGCGCGTCGGCGCGCCTGGCCCTTGCCAGGGCCCGGCTGGACG
>JBOGXT010000253.1:0-2910 GCA_050694635.1 Thermoleophilaceae bacterium | reverse complement strand
GCGCTTGCCGGTCATGCGCCGCTCACGTTAGCCGCACCGCGATCGATCCCGCAGCAAGCCCTAGGCTGCCGGGTTCCATGCCGAGCATGTCCCGCGCCCTCACCGCCCTCGCCCTGGGCGCCGCGCTGTTCGGCGCGGCCGCGCCGGTCGCCGACGCGGCTCCCAGCAAGCCGCCGCGGGGCTTCTATGGCGTGATGTGGGACCGCGCGGCCACGCGCGCACCGGACGCCGAGCAGGACGAACAGTGGGCGCTGATGGCGGAGTCGGGCGTCGAATCGGTGCGCACCGTCTTCTCGTGGGCCAAGGCGCAGCCGGTGGAGGGCACGCCACCCGACCTGAGCGAGACGGACGAGCGGGTGGCGCTGGCGGCGCGCCACAACATCAAGCTGCTGCCGATCGTGATCGACACCCCCGGCTGGGCGGCGCGGCCGCCCGGACCGGGTGCTCCTCCCGCGCACGTGGGCGCCTACACCGCGTTCCTGCGGACGCTCGTGCTGCGCTACGGGCCGACCGGATCGTTCTGGGACGAACACCCCGAGCTTCCGCGCCGGCCGCTCCGCGACTGGCAGATCTGGAACGAGCCGCACCTCGGCTTCTACTGGAACACCGAGGGCCGCTCGCCCAACGCCTGGGCGCGCGAGTACGCCCGCCTGCTCAAGGCGTCGAAGCGCGCCATCGAGAGCGTCGACCGCCGCGCGACGATCGTCCTGGCCGCCCTGGCCGACTTCGCGTGGCGGCACCTCGACCGGCTGAACCGCTACCGGATCCGCCCCTCCTTCGACGTGGCCGCGCTCAACTTCTTCACCTCGCGACCGCGGAACGTGATCAAGGGCGTGCGCTACTTCCGCCGCGCCCTGGCGCGCGGCCACGAGCGCCGCAAGCCGATCTGGATCACCGAGACGACCTGGCCGGCGGCTAGGGATCGCGTCCCCCCGCCCCGCCCCGCCTGGCAGCGCGCCTGGTACACGACCGACGAGGGCATGGCGTCCCGGCTGCGCGGGCTCTACAGGGTCGCCGCGCGCAACCGCAGGAAGTTTCGGCTGAACCGCGTCTACTGGTACACGTGGTCCTCGGCATACGAGGACGGGGATCTGTTCGACTACGCCGGCCTCAACCGCTACTCCGGCGGCGTCTTCGAGCCCCGGCCGGCGCTCGAGGCCTTTGCCCGCAGTGCGCAGCGGTAGCTGGGGCGCGGCAGCCGCTCGATAGGCTCCCGCGCCATGCCGGAGGACAAGTACGACTGCATCGTGATCGGCTCGGGGCCGGGCGGCTACGTGGCCGCGATCCGTGCCGCGCAGCTGGGCCTGAAGACCGCCGTGGTGGAGAAGGGCGAGACCGGCGGGCGCTGCCTGAACGAGGCGTGCATCCCGGCGAAGTCGATCCTGCGGGTGGCCGAGGTGATGTCCGAGGTCAAGCACGCGGGCGACTTCGGCATCTCGGTCGGCGACGCGTCGTTCGACTACTCGGGCGCAGCGAAGCACCGCGACAAGGTGGTCAAGACGCTGACCGGCGGGGTCGGGATGCTGTTCAAGAAGAACAAGATCGACCTGATCGAGGGGTTCGGGTCGGTCACCGACGACGGCAACGTGAAGATCGGCGGGCAGTTCGACGGGACGGAGGTGCAGACCGACCGGGTGGTGTTGGCCTGTGGCTCGGTGGCGAAGCCTTTGTTGGATCTGTCGTTCGGCAAGCGGATCTTGGACACGGCGGGCATGTGGCTGCTGAACGAGCAGCCGTCGCGGCTCTGTGTGATCGGCGCCGGCGCTTCGGGGGTGGAGATCGCGTCCGCTTTGGGAAGGCTCGGCACGGAGGTGCTGCTGCTCGAGGCGCTCGACCGGATCCTGCCGCTCGAGGACGATGAGATCTCGAAGGCGTGCGCGCGCGAGGTGAGCAAGCAGAACGTGCGAATCGAGACCGGGGCGAAGGTGGAGAGCGCCTCGGCATCGGACTCGGGCGTGTCGGTCACCTTCAACGGCGAGACCGAGGAGTTCGACTACCTGGTGATCGCCGCCGGCCGGGCGCCCGACGTGGAGGGGCTCGGGCTGGAGGAGGCGGGGATCGAGCGTGACGACCGCGGCATGGTGAAGGTCGACGGCCGGCTTCGGACCTCGCGCGAGGGCGTGTGGGCGATCGGCGACATGGTGCCGGGGCCCGCCCTGGCCCATAAGGCGTCGGACGAGGGGATCATCGCGGTGGAGGATGCGGCCGGGAACGACGTGCACCCGATCGACTACCAGTTCGTGCCGGCGGTGACCTTCTGCCACCCGCAGGTGGCGTCCTTCGGGTTGACGGAGAAGGCGGCGCGCGAGGCGGGCCACGACGTCGTGGTCGGGAAGGTCCCGATGGGGGCGGTGGGAGCGCCGACCGTGTACGGCGACCGCGGCGGCCTGGTGAAGATCGTGGGCGAGTCGAAGTACGGCGAGATCCTGGGCGCGCACATCTGCTCGGTCAAGGCGGCCGACCTGATCCAGGAGCTGGTGAACGCGCACGAGCTCGAGGGGGGCTACGCCGAGGTCGCCCGCACGATCCATCCGCACCCGGCGTTCGCCGAGACAGTGATGGAGGCCGCGCGGGCAACTGACGGCTGGCTGATTCACGGGTAGCATCGGCGGTGTGGGTGCCGCCGTTCATGTACGGCTGATCGCCGCCCTCGATCGCGGCTTCGGCGCTCGTGCTCGCCGCCCCCGCGCAGGCGACGAGCCCGATTTCGAGCACCAAATCGGTGCCCAAGGTCGGGCTCGTGGTGCGCAGCGCTGGTGTGGCTAGCCGTGGATCAGCCAGCCATCGGTGGCGCGCGCCCCCTCCATCACGGCCTCGGCAAACGCCGGGTGCGGATGGATCGTGCGCGCGACCTCCGGGTAGCCGCCCTCGAGCTCGCGCGCGTTGACGAGCTCCTGGATGAGGTCGGCC
>JBOGXT010000252.1:0-4539 GCA_050694635.1 Thermoleophilaceae bacterium | reverse complement strand
CGCGCGGGGCCCGCGGCCGCCAGGCACGCCCTCCCGGCCGGGGCCGCGTTCCGGCAGGGCCTGATCAGCGACCTCGGCAACCCCAAGATGGCCGCCTTCTTCACCAGCCTGCTACCGCAGTTCGGCGCGACCGATGCGGGGCCGTCGTTCTGGCTGATGCTCGCCCTGGGCCTGCTCTTCTGCGTGCTGACCTGGCTGTGGCTGGTCCTATACGCCACGGCGATCCACCGGCTGGGCGACGCGCTGCGGGGCTCGGCGGTGCGCCGGAGCATCGAGGCGGTGACCGGAACGGTCCTGGTGGCCCTGGGCCTGAGGCTGGCCACCGAGCGGCACCCGTCCTAGGCGCGTACACGTGCCATACACGTCCCGTGTATCCTTGGTGTATGGCCCGGGAGCGAACGAACATCGAGATCGAGAGCGCATACGTCGAGGCGATCATGGACCGCTACGGCGTTCGCACCAAGACGGCCGCGGTCGACCTCGCCCTCCGGCACCTGGCCGGACAGCCCATGACCCGCGAGGAGGCGCTGGCGATGCGCGGCGCCGGCGCGATTGAGATCGCCCCCGGCGACGTGCCGCCCCGCGCGGCCGCGTGATCCTTGCCGACACGTCGGCATGGGTCGAATACGACCGCGGGACCGACGGTCCGGTCGACCGCCGCCTCGCCGAGCTGATCGACGCCGCCGGCCCCGTCGCGGTCACCGAACCCGTCGTGATGGAGGTGCTCGCGGGCGCGCGCGACGATCGCCGGGAGGCCGACCTGCGCCGGCTGCTGCTCAGGTCCGAGTTGCTCCGCTTCGAGCCCCTGTCCGACTTCGACTCGGCCGTACGGATCTACCGCCGCTGTCGCGCAGCCGCCGTAACGCCACGCGGGATGATCGACTGCCTGATCGCGGCGGTCGCCTGGCGGCGCGAGGCTTCGCTGCTCGCTCACGACGCCGACCTCGGTCGCGTCGCGGGCGTCGTCGGGATCGAGATGGATCCCGCCTCGCTCCGCGCCTAGGGGCCGCGGGGATAATCCGGCCGCAACGTCATGCGCTCCAGCGGAATCCACCACGTGGACCTAGTCGTCTCTGACATCGAGCGGGGACTCGCCTTCTATGGCGACGTGCTCGGGGCGCTCGGCTGGATGCCGCCGTTCACGGTCACGGGCGAACGGGGCGAGACGATCCACTACCTGCGTGGGCCCGGCTGCACCCTCGGCCTGCGCGCGGCGCCCGACGGTCCGAGCAGCCTGCCGGTGGACCGGTATCGAGTGGGGCTGCACCACCTGTGCTTCGAGGCGTCCTCCGTCGAGCGCGTCGAGGCAGCGGCTGCCCGGGTGCGCGCCCACCGTTGCCGGATCACCGACGGGCCGCGCGAGATGCCGGAGTACGGCCGCGGCTACGTCGTCATGTTCTTCCGCGATCCCGACGGGCTCAAGCTGGAGATCGGGTTCGATGGCCGCGAGCGCGGAGTACCGGACCACGTCGGCGGCCCCGGAATGGCCCGGTGACCGGCGGGGAGCGCGTGGTCTTCGGCGGGGGCGTCCCTCACGCACACAGCCGCGCCGCGACGGCCGTCAGAGTTCGAGCCACGGCCACCATGTCGGCGACGTTGACCCACTCCTCGGCGGCGTGGGCGCCCTCACCACCCGGCCCGAACATCACGGTCGGAATGCTCGCGGCGGCGATGAACGCCGCATCGGCCCAGTAGCTCGCCCCTCCGATCGCCGGCGGCGCCGGGAGCACCTCTGAGGCCGACGCGAGCACCATCTGCACGATTTCCGCGTCCCGCGCGACCTCGAAGGGCTCGCGCACGAGCAGCGTCCGATGCTCCGCGACAAGCTCGGAGTCGGCCGCGCGGCAGCGCTCGAGTAGAGACGCCAGCTCGGCCTCGATGTCGGCGCGTGTCTCGCCGGGGAGCGTGCGTCGTTCGAGTCCCAGCAGGCAGCGCGCGGGATAGCTCGACAGCTCGACGCCCCCCTCGATGACCGACGCGTGCACGGAGCCGCGCCCCAGCAGCGCGTGGGTGCGGTCGCCGAGCGCCACGTCGAGCTCGCCGAGCGCGGTCAGGATCGGCCCCGTCTTGACGATGGCGTCGACGCCGAGATGGGGGCGCGAGCCGTGCGCGGCTCGACCGCTGACCTCGATCTCCGCCCAGACGAACCCCCTGTGGGCGATGACCAGCTCGAGCTCGGTCGGCTCGGTCACGATCGCGGCATCGGCGCCGAGGGCCGCCAGCACCTCCTGCGCGCCGAGGCTGGCGTGCTCCTCGTCGGCCACCGCCGCCACGACCACGTCGCCCGCGAGGCCGAGGCCAGCCGCCTCACGGCAGGCCACGAGGGCCGCGGCGACGCCGCCCTTCATGTCGTAGGCACCGCGGCCGCGCAGCCGGTCGCCGTCCAGCCGCGGTGAGTGAGCGTCCGTCATGCCGGCGGCCGTGACGGTGTCGAGGTGCCCGCACAGCAGCAGGGTGCGGCCGCCGCCGCCGCCGCGGGCCCGGACGATCACGCTGGGGCGACCCGGGGTCCCCTCGAGGACATCGGCCTCCAGCCCCGCGGCCCGCGCCCAGCCCGCCACGAACCCCGCGATCTCGCCCTCGCCCGCACCGCCCTCGACGAGCGACGGGTTGACCGAGTCGATCGCCACGAGTCGAGAGGTCAACTCGATCAGGTCGTCGCGCATGCGCGGCTAAGGATGGCGGGTGTCGGTGAACAGCCACTCTGCGAGCCCGCGCTCGCGCTCCGCGACTGACCGCGACGGCCCGGATTCCAGGGTCCTACTCATGACGATCGAGAACGTGGCGAGTGGCGCTCTTCCGTCGCGGCGAGGCGGGCGGCGTCGTTGGCGGTCAGGACACGCCGCAGCAGCGATACGAGCGTCTTCTGCTCCGCCGGCGACAGGGCGTCGAGGAAGCCCTGCTGCGAGCGTCGCCCGACGCGCTGCAACTCCTCGACGCGTTTCTTGCCGGCCGCGGTTAGCGCGACCTGGTTGCGCCGCCGATCTGAGCGATCGCGGGTACGCCTGACGAGGTCGCGGCCCTCGAGCTGATCGATGGGACCGACCAGGTGGCTCTTGTCGAGGTCGAGCGAGTCCGCCAGCTGCTGCTGAGACAGGGGGCCGAGGTCGTCCAGGGCGGTGAGCACGGCTTGGTGTACGAGCGCCAGCCCGTGCTCGCGCAGGGCCCGCTCCAGGTGGCGGCGGCCGTACTTGGACACCTGGGAGGCGAGGTACGAGGGCTGGGCCAGCAGCGACGGCGGTCGTGGGCTAGGGGCGCCCATCTACTTATGGTAGCTCTTGTTAACCGTTATATTCTGCTACGGTTTGGTCATGCCACTAAACACGATGCCCAACCTCTTCACCCGCGACATCGAAGCCGCCCTCGCCTTCTACCGCGACCGGCTGGGCTTCTCGCAGAGCTTCCAGGTCCCACCCGACGGCCGGCCGGAGCACGTCGTGCTCCGGCTTGGCGACTCGCACCTCGCCCTCTCCACGGACCGCGCGATCGCCGGGGTCGGGCTCGAGCCGAGCGCGGGCAACCCGCTCGAGCTGATCGTCTGGTGTGCCGACGTCGACGGCGAGACGGCGAGGCTCCGGGCCGCCGGTGCGTCAATCGTGGTCGATCCGTACGACCACGTCGCCGGCCACCGGCGCGCCTACATCGCGGACCCCGACGGCAACTGGCTCGCCCTCGTCGATGCGCACTGACTCACGCACTCAGACACGGAAGGAGATTTCGATGATCCTCGTCACTGGTGGGACCGGAACGGTTGGGAGCCGGCTGGTCGAGCTGCTCCTCGACAGCGGCGAACGCGTACGCGTCCTCTCTCGCAACGCCGGGGCGGCGCGCTCCAAGCTCGGCGATCGCGCCGAGGTCGCTCAGGGCGACTTCGGCGATCCGGAGTCGGTGGGAGCGGCGCTGCGTGGCGCCGACCGCGTCTTCCTCCTGACTCCCTCGGCCCCGGAGCCCAACCAGCAACTCCAGCACGAGCGCACCGTCATCGCGGCCGCGAAGCAGGCTGGGGTTCGTCACGTCGTCAAGCAGTCGGTGCTCGGCGCCGACGAGCGCTCGCCGATGCGTTACGCGCGCTGGCACCGGGAGGCGGAGAAGGAGCTCGAGGCCTCGGGACTCGCCTACACGATCCTGCGCCCCGCCGCCTTCATGCAGGGCTTCTTCGAGTCGGTCACCGACGACAGGATCTACACCTGCGCGGAGGACGGCAGGGTTGCCATGGTGGACGCGCGCGACATCGCCGCCGTCGCTAAGGCGGCCCTCTGCGGCAGCGACCACGAGGGCAGGACCTACACGCTCACCGGGCCCGAGGCGGTCTCCTACGACGAGGCAGCCGCCACGCTGAGCGCCGCCACCGGACGAACCATCAGGCACGTCCGCGTGCCACCCGCAGGCGTCATCGAACGGATTAGCGCCGCCGGCCTGCCGCAGTGGTTGGCCGAAGACCTGGCCGCCCAGTTCGGCGTCTTCGCGGCGGACCGTGGAGCGATCGTGAGTGACGACGTGGCGACCGTCAGCGGGCGAGAGCCGCGCTCGCTGGACGAG
>JBOGXT010000251.1:0-3170 GCA_050694635.1 Thermoleophilaceae bacterium | reverse complement strand
ACGAGGACGATGCCGCCCTGGCCCGCCCGGGCCTTCCCCAGCACCTCCTCGAAGGTTCGCAGCTCTGCGTCGCGCTCCAGCAGTGCGCCCGTCACCTTCGAAGGCGGCAAACCTCCTGTTACCCGCCCGTTCAATTCACGTACCCCACAGGCTTCAACGTCAGTTTGGCGAAAAACTTGCGCATTTGCGCACGTTCAGCGCGCCTGCGTCCGATATCTGACTTCGAGCAATGCCCCGGCAAGGCAGGCGGGCGTGGGCGAGTGAGCGTTTCGGTCCTGCTGGTGGGGAACGGCCCGTACCTCAATCGCGGCTGCGAGGCGATGGTGCGCGGCACCGCGGTGGTGCTGCGGGCGGCCTTCGGGGACGACGTGCGGATCCTGCACGCCTGCACCTCGACGGCGGTGCCTGTTGAGCAGGTCGAGCGAAGATGCACAGGATCCGGACCGCGAAGGTGTGGAAAGGGCGCCGGAGTGTGACCGACGTCACATCACCGCAACGAGAGGAGCTGCACGTGTTCGCGAGCACGAAGGCATTCAGCGGGTTCGCCGTGCCCGACGTGGAGGAGGCGCGGCGCTTCTACGGCGAGACGCTCGGGCTGAAGACCTCTGAGGAGAACGGCCTCCTGACCCTGCACATCGCCGGCGACCGGGACACGCTCGTCTACCCGAAGCCGGACCACACGCCGGCGACCTACACGATCCTGAACTTCCCGGTGGACGACGTCGAGAAGGCCGTCGACGATCTCGCCGCGCGAGGCGTGGAGTTCGAGCGCTACGAGGGCGCCGACCAGGACGAGAAGGGCATCTTCCGCGGCGAAGGGCCGCTGATCGCCTGGTTCACCGACCCGGCCGGCAACATCCTGTCGGTGATCCAGCAGTAGCCGGCGGTGCTCGCTCATGCGCTGATCGGACGCAGTTCGATCCATTCCTCGTACGCGCACACCGTCACGAGGAAGTGATCGAAGAAACCGGTTAGCCCAAGCAGTCCGAAGGCGGGTCGCCACGGGTCGCAGAACCAGACCGGCGCCTCCCACCGGTGACTCGTGCTCCCCTCGCGTATCTCGAGGGAGACTTCGGCCATCCGACCCTCGACTACTCCGCCGCCGACGGCGACGAGCTTGATCGGAGCGTCTGCAAGATCGGCGCCGACGAGCTCGGCCACATGCAGACCCATTCGGACAGCGGTTGCGCCGCCATCCAAGAGGCAAGCCTGTGGCGCAAGTTCCAGCCCCTCCACGACAACGTCGACGATCGGCCGGGCGCGTGCCTCCGCACCGCCGGCCGGGAGGTGCCTGAACGGAAACCTCACGAGGGCGCGAGGCCGCTGGCCGCCGCCTCGTCCTCGGGCACCCTGAACATCGTGTCGGCGCGCTGACCATGCTGTGAGAGCCAGGCGACCACGTCGTGCGGGGAGGGTGCGGCCACGAGGACCTCTTCGTCCTTGACGGCGACCCACTGGCCGACGAACGACCGTAGCGTCGCACTGAGATCCTCCTCGAGATGGCCCCCGGACCTGCCCTTACCGGGCTGGGGAGATCCACCTCCGCGACGGCCCGCGGGGAAGCCCAATCGCATGAGGATCCGTCGCGCCTGATGGGTTGTGAAATCTGCCCGGTCGAGCCCCGTGACTTGGCTGATGACCTGCTTGGGGGGGTACCGACGCCCGTTCACGACAACGAAGTGCGCTTTCACGGGCGCCGCGAACACTCCCCGCATGCGCCGCTCCACCTGCCTTCGCTGAAGGTCGAACCGCTGCCCGCCGATCGTCACCCGCCTTCTTGTCGTATCCGCCACGTATTCTCCGATCTGTCTCTGCCAGCCTAGCGCACCGACAGGACCGTCGCGAACCGGAGCACTGGCGGGCGTGAGCGCTCCACTTTGCCCTCCTGGGCCATCCTTATGATGGCGCCGTTGATCGACCACGACCGGATCGCGGAGGTCTACGAGGGAACCGTAGGTAGTCGCGAGTTCCAGCAGGTGTCGCGCCGGCGCATCCACTGGATGTGCGCCCAGGTCGCGGGCCCGGATGTCCTCGACGTCGGCTGCAGCCAGGGAATCGCCTCGATCCTCCTCGGGCGCGAGGGCCACCGCGTGGTCGGCATCGACCGACAGCACGAGGCGATCCGTGCGGCGCGGGAACGCCTCGATCAGGAGGAGCCGGAGGTCAGGCAGCGCGTGGACTTCAGGATCGGCGAGGGCCGCGCCGTCACGTTCCCGGACGACAGCTTCGACGCCGTGCTGCTCGGGGAGGTCCTCGAGCACCAGCTCGAGCCTCGGAAGCTGCTCGACGAGGCCACACGAGTCCTTCGGCCGGGCGGCCGCCTCGTGATCACCACCCCGTATGGGATCCACCCGTACCCGGACCACAAGGAACCGCTCTATCTGAGCGCGCTGCTCGAGCGGCTGTCGTCAAAGCTCTCGATCGCCGAGATCGCGCTCGTAGACCGATACGTCGGCCTCGTGGCCGAGCGTTCCACCGACCGTGCGCCCCGAGTCTGGCGCCGAGCGCTGCGGGTGGCGGAGGGGCGGCTCGCCGACCAGGACGAGACCGTGGAGACGCTCCGTGGCCTGGTGGGCGAGCTGCGTGAGGGCACTCGGGCGCTCGAGCGGGCGCTCCAGGAACAGGACCTGACGAAGAAGGCGACCGAGATCCAGCGGGACGCGGCCCAACAGCGCCAGCACGAGCTTCAGGCGAAGCTCGCGGAGGTCGAGCGCCGAGCGCCGGAGCTCGAGGCCCAGCGAGCGTCCGCGGCGCGCGAGCTGGAGCAGCTGCACGGCGAGGTGCGCGTGGTCCGCGAACGGCTCCACGGGATCGAGCTCGGGCACCGATCGGCGCTGGCCGACCTCGAACGCACGGGGGCCGAAAAAGACGAGGCCGACGCCCAGCTTGAGAGGTTGTCGGCAGAGCTCGAGGCGGCACGCTCCCGGTTGCGCGATCTCGAGAGCCAGGCCGAGTCCCGCGGTCAGGCCGCCGCTCTGGAGGCTTCACGTCTCGGCGACCAGCTAGCCGAGATGCGGCGGCAGCTCCAGCAAGAGCGCACGCGGGCGTCCGGACTGGAGTCGCGGCTCGACGTGGCGATTCGAAGGGCATCCGACCTCGAGCTGCACGTCGAAGAGCGCGGCACCGCACTCGCAGAGGCCGTGAGCGAGGCAGAGCGGATCGAGGCGCAG
>JBOGXT010000250.1:0-1578 GCA_050694635.1 Thermoleophilaceae bacterium | reverse complement strand
ATCCGGCGCGCCACGCCGT
This sequence comes from Thermoleophilaceae bacterium, assembly GCA_050694635.1. Classification (GTDB taxonomy): domain Bacteria; phylum Actinomycetota; class Thermoleophilia; order Solirubrobacterales; family Thermoleophilaceae; genus JACVRW01. The sequence continues at coordinate 1,559 of JBOGXT010000250.1, read as the reverse complement.
CCACCTCGCGCCGCTTCGCCCCCGCACGCGCCGCCGCGAGCGCCTCCAACTGGGCGCGGCGCACCAACTCGTACACCTCGATCGCGTCGTCGTCGATCGGCCCGGTCGCGAAGGTGCGCGTGCAGTCGGAGCAGTAGCCGTCCACGCGCGCGCCCGCGTCCACCACCACGAGCGTGCCGGTGGGGATCTCGACGTCGCGCGGCTCGGCGTGCGGCAGGGCCCCCTGGGCGCCTGCGGCCACGATCGGCGGGAAGGACGGCCCCTCGGCGCCGAGGTCCTCCATCCTGCGCACCATCGAGAGCGCCACTTCGCGCTCGGTCCTTCCGGCCAGCCCGCGGTCGCGGAGCTCCTCGTAGGCCGAGCCCGCGATCTCCGCCGCCGCGCGCATGGCGCGCAGCTCCTGCTCGTCTTTGACCTCGCGCAGGCGCTCGACCAGGCCGCCCGCGGGCACCAGCTCCACCCCATCGCCCGCCTTCTCTGCCAAGCGCCGGTGGGTCCGGACGCTCACGTGGGCGTCGTCGAAGCCAGCGCGGCCGCGAAGGCGCGCTGCCAGGTCGCCGAGCAGCTCGCGGCCGCCCTCGACCCGCTCGAAGTCGTGCACCTCGGCGCGGGCCCGCTCCACGTAGCGGAAGTCGGTGAAGAAGAGACGTTCCTCGGGCGAGACCAGGCAGGCGCCGTTCGTGCCGGTGAAGCCGGTCAGGTAGCGAACGTTCACGAGGTTCGTCACGAGCAGGCAGTCGAGCGACCGCTCCTCCAGCAGAGCGACGAGGCGGTCCCCGCGGCTCACCGGCCGAGCTCCACCTTCAGCAGCTCCAGTGCCTCGCGGTAGCCATCCACACCCTTGCCCTGCACGCTGGCGATGCAGAGATCGCGCACGACCGAGACGCGCCGCCACTCCTCACGCTCGTCGACGGGCGACAGGTGGACCTCGACAGCGGGCAGCGCGGTGACCTCCAGCGCGTCGCGGATCGCCCACGAGTAGTGCGTCCAGGCGCCGGGGTTCAGCACGAGCCCATCGGCGTTGGTCTGATGGAGCGCCTCGCAGAACTCGCCCTCGTGGTTGGTCTGGGAGAAGGTCACGACGAGGCCGAGGATGCGGGCGTAGCGCTGGACGGTCACCTCGAGCTGGTTGAGCGTGAGGCCGCCGTAGTGGGCCGCCGGCCGGCGTCCGAGGACGTCGAAGTTCACGCCATGCATGACGGCGACCCGGTTTCTCACCCGCCGTGCACCTCCTCGATCGCGGCCAGCAGGGCAGCGGGATCCACGTCGTGGCCCGGCGTGACGGCCCCGGGCGCCTCGACGAGCACGAAGGGCACCCGTCCGCCCGACCGCTTCTTGTCGCGCTCGACCACCGTGGCCACCACGCGGGGCGCCGCCCCCGCGTAGGTCAGCGGCAGGCCGCGCGCGGCCAGCAGGTCGGCCACCTCGGAGCGCAGGGCGTCGCGGTCCGAGAGCCGCAGCGCCACCAGCAGCCCGATGCCGACCGCCTCGCCGTGGCGGTAGCGGGCGAAGCCTGTCGCCGCCTCGATGGCGTGGCCGACCGTGTGGCCGAGGTTCAG
>JBOGXT010000249.1:0-1654 GCA_050694635.1 Thermoleophilaceae bacterium | reverse complement strand
AAAGTCCGCACCGGGATCGCCTACGATGGCGTCGCGCCGGAGTAGCTCAGCTGGCAGAGCATTCGCCTTGTAAGCGAAAGGCCGAGGGTTCGAATCCCTCCTCCGGCTCCTCCTTCTCTCTCTTCATCTGCAGAGGCGGGTGAGGTGGCTCGGCAGTCCGCTTTCACTCAAGTCGACGAGCTCCTACGACGGCAGATGCACCTCGAGAAGCTTCGCCGGTGAGTGGACATGGACGCCAGCCGGAAAGATGATCGTCAGGAGCGCCGACGCTGCAGCAACGAGGAAGCGACGCAGAGACTGACGGCGGCCGTGGGATTCTCCCCGTAGGCGGCCACTGAGTCTCCCCGTTGGCGGCCGCCGGTTCTCCCCATGGGCGGCCATCGGATCTCCCCGCGTCTTGACCGGATACGGCCCGTGAGGGCGCGCCGGCCGACCTGCTCGGTAGCGCTCGCTGAGTTTCCGCGAGCGAGCGAGGAGAGGCCGGTGAAGAGAGCGGAGGAGATGATGGAGATCTTGGAGGCGTTCGATCTGGTGGGCACGCTGCGTGGCGCCGCGGCGCTCGCCGGCTGCGACCACAAGACGGTTGCGCACTACGTTGAGTTGCGTGAGCGGGCGGGTGGCGGGCTTCCGTCGCGGCGGCGGGCGCGCCCGTGCGTCGATCCGTTCGCGGACAAGATCGGGGAGTGGGTGGAGCGCTCGCGGGGGCGGATCCGGGCCGACAGAGCGCACGAGCGGCTGCTGGCGATGGGCTACCAGGGCTCGGAGCGGACGACCCGGCGCGCGGTCGCGGAGGCGAAGCGCGCTTGGCGGCAGGGGCACGGGCGGCGGACACGCCCGTGGCTGCCCGAGCCGGGCCTGTGGATGCAGTGGGACTTCGGCGAGGGGCCGCTGGTTGCCGGTCGCCGGACGTGGCTCTGGTGCGCCTGGCTGGCCTGGAGCCGCTACCGGGTGGTGCTGCCGCTCACCGACCGGACGCTGGCGAGCGTGGTCTTGGCGCTCGATCGGTCGCTGCGTCGCTTCGGCGGCGCGCCGACCTACGCGCTGACCGACAACGAGCGGACGGTGACAGCCGACCACGTCTGCGGGATCCCGGTCAGAAACGGGCAGATCGTCGCGGTCTGCCGCCACTACGGGCTGACGGTCGCGACCTGCGTGCCGGCCGACCCGCAGTCGAAGGGTGGCGTCGAGGCGACGGTGCGGATCGCGAAGGCCGACCTGGTGCCGACCGAGCACAACCTGCGGCCCGGCTACGGCAGCTTCGCCGAGCTCGAGCGGGCGTGCGAGGGCTTCTGCGGGCGCGTCAACGCGCGCGAGCATCGGGCGACGCGGCGACCGCCGGGAGCGATGCTGGCGGAGGAGCGCCGCTTCCTGCACCCGCTGCCGGCGACGCCGCACACGCTCGCCTTCGGCGAGACGCGCCGCGTCTCCTGGCAGTCGACGATCTCGGTCGGCGGCGCGCTTTACTCGGTGCCGTCCGTGCTGGTCGACGAGCGCGTCTGGGCGCGCGTCGAGGGCGAGGAGATGGTCGTCGTCCACGCCGACTCCCCCGACGGTGCACACGAGGTCGCCCGCCACCCGCTGACGACACCTGGCCGGCCGCGCATCCGGGCCGAGCACTACCCGCCCCGGCCAGCGGGCGCGCTCGAGCGCAGGC
>JBOGXT010000248.1:0-3781 GCA_050694635.1 Thermoleophilaceae bacterium | reverse complement strand
ACTTCGCCGCACGACCGCGCGAAGGCGACACCGTGAGCGCCGACGAGGTGGCTGCCGAGACGCCGCGGCTGGTCGACGCCCGGGCGCGCGAGCGCTTCCGCGGCGAGGTCGAGCCGATCGACGCCGTGGCCGGGCACATCCCCGGCGCGGTCAACGTCCCCTTCGCCGAGCTCGCCCCGCACGGCCGCTTCCCGCCCGCGGCCGAGGTTCGCGACCGCCTCGGCGGCGAGCCGTTCGTGGCCTACTGCGGCTCCGGGATCACCGCCTGCACGCTGCTGTTGGCCGGCGAGCTCGCGGGCGTGGAGGGACGGCTCTATCCGGGCTCCTGGAGCGAGTGGTCGCGCCGCGGGCTCCCGGTGGAGACGTCGGTTTCGCCCAGTTGACGCACCGAAAGCTGTGCAATCTCCGCACTTGTGGCGATTGTCACACTCACAGCCCGCTGCCGGCCGGACACTCGTCCGAGCACCCCACCAGGAAGGAGCCGACCAGTGGCTGCCCCCGCCTTCCGGTCTCGCCGGCTCGAACTCGCACTCGTCAAGCGCCCGCGCCTTCCCGGCGCCAAGCCCGGCTCGCGCTGCAAGCGGCCCAAGCGGCGCTGGCCCCGCGTAATCGGCTGGAGCCTCGGCTTCCTCGCGGCGGTGGTGGTGCTGGTTGCGCTCGCGCATCTCCACGGCAACCCACCGGACGCCGAGGCGGGCTTCCCGAGTCCCGCCCTCGCCACGCTGGCGGAGCCGGGGGTCGCGGCGCTCGTGTCCTTCGGCGCGCTGACGTTGATCGCTTGGTGCGTCAGGCACCTTCGATTCGAGTACCTGGCCTGGTGGCCGGGCCGCATCGTCGTGCAGAGCTTCCTGGCGAACGGCGGGACGTCCGCCGCCGAGGTGGAGCGCCTGACCGCCTCGTTTCGCGATCGGCTCGGGATGTCGCACCTCCAGTCGCCGGCCTCCGTCCCGGCGCCCGCCGAGCAGGGGGACTTCCTCGACGTGCTGGCGCGCGGGGGCATGGATTCGGGGAACCTGCTGGGGAGCCTGCTGAGCCTCCTTCGCGCCGCCTTTCCGGCCTACGCCTACGAGGTGAGCGGCGCTCTCGTCACCGGCGCCGGGCCGCGGCCATACGGGGTCACCGTGCAGGTCGTTCGCTCGCCGGGAAAGGGCGGCGGAGGACACACGGTCTGGGACACCTCGTGGAACGGGGCGGTGCGTCAGGCGGCGGACCACGCGACCGCCGCGATCCTCCCCCGTACGCGGATTTGCCGCTCTCCCTGGGCCGGCTGGCGACGCTACTACATGCCCCCGGCGCTCCTCCAACACTACGAGCACGCGGCGCAGTCCGAGCACGAACGTCGCTACGACGAGGCCCTCGCCTCCTACTACCGGGCGCTGGATCTCGACCCGCGCAACCACGGCCTGCGCCTGCAGATCGGCTTCCTCCAGGAGAAGCTCGGGCTCTACCTCGACGCCCTCGACACCTACCAATCGATCCTGGAGGTCGCCGAGCCGAGCTCCGGTCACGACGTCGTCCGCCGTTCCCACAGGCGGAGCGCACGCCGCGACCGGGATCGGACCCTGCTCGTGGCTCGCTACCGGCACGCCGTCCTGCTCGGCGGTCCCGGCCTTCCCCACCAGTGGCGCAAGTGGGAAGCCGAGCAGAAGGCGACGCGTCGCGACGACGAGCGTGAGCGCCTGCGAGAGCGACTCGCTCCGACGCTGACACGGCTCTTCGAGACGGCCCTGGGCTCGACCGAGGTTGCGAAGACGGCGGCTCCCGCATACGAGGAGGCCGGCCGGAGCCAGCCACCGGTCGAGCACTGCGGGAGCGCCCTGCAGGGTCCCGCACGGGCGACCCCAGCCGCCCGTACGGCCCGTCTGCCCGAGCTGTTCCTGCTCGCCTCGCTGAACCAGCTCGCGGACCTCCTTCGCCGAACACCGCCAAGCCGGCCTTGGCGCCGCCCCCCGCTCACGAGGGCGGCGGTCCAGGTGTCGACGCTGGTGGTGAGGGAGCGGCTGCGCCTGCAACTCGGCCAGGCGCGCTGCGAGCCGCAGAGCGGCTGGGCGCCGTACATCCGCCAACTCCGGGCGGACATCCGCGCGATCGAACCGGCGTCCGGATTCGACCGCTGGCAGGAGCACTACAACGTGGCGTGCATATGGTCGCTGCCGCTGCTGGTGACCTGCGGCGCGGCGGACGTCGCGGATCTCACCCGTCTGGCGGTTGAACGCCTGGAATGCGCCACCGAACGAGCCGACACGGAGTTCCTCGTCAGCCGCCGCGACTGGCTCGTCAGCGAGGACCCGGACCTCCGGGGGCTGAGGGTCCAGCCGCGCTTCAAGAGCTTCGAGGCCGCCTACTTCCCCTCCGCCTCGCGCACGCCGCAGCGTCCCCGCGACGTGCACAGGTGGGAGGTCTCGCGCTACACGCTCGACCTGCTGCGGGCCGCGGCCCAGCGTTGGGAGGACACGTGGGACCGCCGTGCTCGTGAGCTGAAGCCCGTCACGAGCATGCGCGTGCTGCTGCAGTGGTGCGAGGACGAGCTGAGCGCACGCCGGCTGATCCGGGACGTCGCCCTGCACCACAGGGACTGGCGTACCCGCTTCGAGCTCCTGGACCGGACACGTGGCTGGAGCGTCGAGTACGGGTTCGAGCCGATCGAGGTGGCGTTCCCCGGCTTCCCGGCCGACAGCGGGCTCGGCGGGGATCACGACAATGTCGAGCAGGCCACAGCGGTGGCGATCGACGACAAGGACAAGCGTCTCCTCGAGGTCGTGGGGCAGCTCGAGCAGGCCGAGCGTCGCGCCGCGCAGCCTCGGGACCAGGCCAGGCTGAGCGTCTCCAGGCTGCTCGACGAGTTCGGCGCCCGGCGGGCCGGGATCGCCCAGCGCGGATTGCCCGAGCGGGGTCTCCCCCAGGCACATGTCGCCCGGCTGTGCGACCTGCACGCCAACCTGTGGCGATGGCTCGGCGAGCTCGTGACGCCGGACGGCGAGCGCGAATACGCTGCCGACGAGCTCGCCGGCGCCCTCGCCGAGACCGCCGCGGCGTGCAGGAGCGTCCACGACCAGTGGAGCGCGAGCGCCCGGACCCGGCAGGCCGGGGTCCACAGCAACGGCGCGGGGCCGGGCCGCGAGCAGACGGTCCCAAGCGGCTAGCGCGCCTCGAGTAGGTCGCGCAGGCGCTCCAGGTCCTTCTGCACGTTGCGCCTCACCATCGGAGCGAAGAGCGGCGATCCGAGCGAGAAGAGGCCGCCGCCCCCACGCACCTGGTTGCGCACGACGGTGCCGCCGTCGCGGTCCTCGAAGCTGTAGGTGATGTGCATCGGGAACGGCGCCTTCACCGAGCGCATCTCGAGGATGCGGCCGGGCTCCAGCGTCGTGATCTCGTTGACGTACTCGACCTTGCGCCCCATGAATGACGCCACCCGCGCCACACGCGAGCGTTCGGCGAGCGGACCGTCGCCGAGCATGCGGGCCTCGCGCAGCCCGCCGATCCATTCGGGGTCGTTCGCCGGATCTGCCATGTAAGCGGCGACCTGCTCGCGCGGCCGGCGAACGTGGACCTCCGCGACGACGTCGATGCTCATGGGGACCCCATGGTGGCAGCACGCCACCACACCGCGTCGCGCATCTCGAGCCGCAGCAGCGGCCCCGGCGGTGGCTCGGCCCGGTACTGCTCGTACCGGCGCGCGAGCGCCTCGAGCGCCGGGCCGACCGGGTGGACCGTCACGAGCCCTCGGAGCTCCACCCAGGCCAGGCGCGACCAGTCGTCGTCGTAGCGGTCCACCAGCAGC
>JBOGXT010000247.1:0-7498 GCA_050694635.1 Thermoleophilaceae bacterium | reverse complement strand
ACCACTCTGTCGCTCAACCCCTTCCGGGCTTCGCCGCGGCCGCCGGGCGGTGTGCCCTGGAGAATCATTAGACGAACCGGTGGTTCGCATGCTCTGGCGTTCGGAACGGGTTCCCCAAACGAACATGGGACGCCGCCGGAAGCCGGCCTACCGCGCAAAGAGCCGGCTCGCGATCAGCTCGACCGCGTCGGCGCGGCTGCGCGCGCCGTGATCTGCGGCGATGAAGTGCTTGCCGATCGACACCGAGAAGGCGATCAGGCAGCGGGTCGCCTCAGGGGTGCGCGCCGACGCCGGATCGAGGGCGCGGCATTTCGAGGGGGCCGGTGTTGCTGCCGGCCGACGCGACGGACCCAGACGACCTTGTACGCGCCTACACCGACGTGACCGAGGCGTTCGGCTTCGGTCGGCTGGCTGGCCGCGGCAACGGAAACCCGCGCCCGAGCGACCAGGTTGAGCCCGACGAATGGCGCCGCGCCATCGACGCGCGTCAGCCGTGCCTCCTCGGAGAGGTGGTCGCGCCCGGCGCTTCCGCACGTCAACGGAAAGACCCTCAGGGCAGTCGAGCCACGAGCCCGGCGTCCATCAGGTTGCGCACCAGCGAGGCGCTTCCCATGGTGCGCAGCACGCCACTTACGAGTTGGCGCGTTGACGCTCAGCGCTGCGGTGAGAAGCTGCACGCGCGGAGCTAAGTTCCGCGGCAGAGGTAGACCGTCGCGATTACCCGATCTCGTCGCCGCGATTACGTGAGCCGGTTGCCTCGGCGGCGACCCCCTCCGCGAACTGCGAGGCGAAGTCTTCCGACGGCGGGATCTCGGTGATCACGTCGAGCAGCACGCCGGACGGGTCGGCGACAATGAAGTGACGCTGCCCGAAGTCCTCGCTGCGCAGCGCAAGCTTCGGCTCCAGCCCGCCGTCCTCCACGAGGCGGCGGTATTCCTCGTCGACGTCGTCGACCTCGAAGTTGAGGATGAGCCCGGCGACGGGAGCGCGGTACGTCTCCGGGATCGTCGGGTGCGTGGAGTCGACGATCGCCAGCTCGTGGCCGGTGTCGAGCCGCCTGAGGCTCACGTACCAGCCGGCGTCGAAGGTGACCTGGAAGCCGAACCGCTCGACGTAGAAGTCGCGGGATTCGGCAACGCGGTCGGTGCAGAGCACGGGGTAGAAGCTCGAGAGCGTCGCGTTCATGGCGTCCTTTCATAGATACGTAGTCTGGTTACGGATCGTATCAGGCATCCGTAATGCGGTTACGTCACAATCGATCCGTGACGCAGAGCAGCCAGCGGGTGCCTCGCACCAAGGCCGAACAGCGTGCGCGCACCACAACGTCCCTGATCGCCGAGGCGCGGCGCCTGTTCGCCACTGACGGCTACGAGCGCGTCAAGGTGGCTGACGTGGCGCGTCGGGCCGGCGTGACGACGGGCGCGCTGTACCACCATCTCGGGAGCAAGCGGGGGCTGTTCCTGGCGGTGCTCGAGCAGGTTCACGAGGAGGTGGCCGGCCGGATCGCCGACGCGGCCTCGGATCTCGAGCCCTGGGACCAGCTCGCCGCGGGGTGCGGCGCGTTCCTTGGGGCGACCACGGACCCTCAGGTGCAGCGGATCATGCTGATCGACGGCCCCGCCGTGCTCGGCTGGCAGGCTTGGCGCAAGCTCGACGCCGCGACTTCGATGAAACTCCTCGAAGAGGTGATCACGGAGCTCGTCGATGAGGGCGTGATCAGCGCCCAGCCCGTGAAACCACTCGTCCACCTGCTCTCGGGCGCGATGAACGAAGCCGCGCTCTGGCTCGCCGGCTCCGAGAGCCGGGAGCGCGACCTCGACGCGACGATCGCTGCTCTCAACCGCTTTCTCGACTCGCTTCGCGCACGCGACTAGGGACGCGCCGAACGGATCGATCATGGATCCCCAACCGGACACCGCTCCCGCTGTCGGACGGATGCAGGCGTCCCGACCGGCCCCTGGCTGGCTCTCGCGTCGGACGAGCGGCAGGCGTGTCGTCTGACGCTCGCTCCGTGACTCCTCTTGGACGAAAGCAGTCAGCTCGTCACCGGTGCGGTGCGTGAATCCAAAGGCGCATTGCGATCAGGTCATCGCCGACGCCACGTGACTGCTCCTGGCTCAGAGCGATCAGTTCTGGCCTTGGACGGTTGTCAAGCCGTCTCGATCAGGCCCCCGGCACGAGCTCGAGCCCGCTGTTGAAGTGGCCGTCGTCGGAGGGGACAGGCCGCGGCGGCGCGCGTCACGAAGCGGTCGCCGAGCTGACGAGCGCGCGAAGGACGACCTACCCGGGCGTGATCGCTGCTCGAAGCGCCTCCCTATCGGGACAGGGGATCCCCGACTGAAGCACGTTCCCCCGGCGCTAGGGATCGCATAGGGTTGGCGCCGGCCAACCAGGAGGTCGGGATGGATTCGCAGACAGTAGACGCCGTTGAGTTCCGAGACGGACAACGGCAGCAGTGGCAGAAGGGCGCCAAGGGCTGGCGCGAGCGGTCGGATTTCATCGACGCCGCGACCGCTCCCGTCAGCAAGCGCATGATGCTGCTCTACGGCCGTGAGCGCGCAGCGGCGGCCGGCCTGGAGAACGTCGAGTTCGTGGAGTCCGAGGCGGCCGGCCTCGACTTCCCGGCCGAGAGCTTCGATGCTGCGCTGTCCCGCTTCGGGATCATCTTCGAGCCAGAGGCTGAAGCCACGGCTGGCCGGGTGCGGGGCTTCCTCGTCCCGGGTTCGAGGATGGTGATCAGTTCGTGGGCCGCCGGAGCGCGTGCCGTTCATCGCGGTTCCGATGGGCACGGCGATGCGCACTCTCGGCGTCGATCCGCCCCCGCCCGGAACGCCCGGGCCGCTGTCGCGCCCGACGCCGGAGGGCCTTGGCGGACTGCTCGAGGGCGGTGGCTTCTCCGACGTCGAGGTCGAGGAGACCGAGGTCAGCTTCGAGTGGGAGTCCGCCGCCGAGTTCGTCGCCACGGTCAAGGACACGGTTCCGCCCCTCGTCGCCATGATCGAGAAGAACGCGCCGGATAACCCGGATGCGGCGTGGAACGCGATCCTGGAGGCCGTCGAGGAGAGGGCCTCGGACGACGGCACGGTCAAGTTCTCGAACCTGGTGCTGCTGGCGGTAGGGCGGGCATAGATCATCGCGGGCTAGAGAGCGCCCGCTTCCTTAGCCCGAAGGGCGCCGTGTTCGACGCCGGGGTGCGTGCAGGCTGGACGTACCTGGGCGAGCTCGCCGAGGAGCCGATGTTCGCACCGGAGGACTGGGACCGGCTGGTGGCTGACCACGCCCGCCGAACGTGCTGCTTGTCGCGACCGACCGAGCTGGGCGAGTCCTCGGCTACAGCGCCACGCACCCGGAAGACGGCGAGATGTTCCTGCTCTTCGTTCACCCCGCCTATGGGGGACGCGGCGCTGGGCGCACGCTTCTGAGCGCCGTCCACGACGCGCTGCGCGCGGCGGGTTGCAAGCAGGCCTTCCTGTTCGTCCACGAGCAGAACCAACGGGCGTTGGCGGTCTACGCGAGCGCGGGCTATCACCCCGACGGATCCATCCGCGAATCGGACTTCAGGGGCACCGCAATACGCGAGCTGCGCCTCGTCAAGCAGCTCTAACGCCGTGCCGTGCCGTCCGGCGCACGGCACGGCGCGTGCTGTGCGCGGGTCCCGACGAACGGCTCTGCAAGCGGGACCTCCGACCGGGGGCGCCGGGCGCGCTGTCCGGCCCGGTCGACTGCTCCAACGGGTTCTCGAACACGTACACGCTCGCCCAGCCGGCGCGCAGCTGCGCCGCCGCGAGCCCGCCCCGGGGCCGAAGCGGCGTACGCGAGCAGCCGCCCGAAAACGTCGCGCCGGTCCTGCGTCGGATCCGTCGTGACCTTCACTCCCCGTTCCTGGAGGATCCGGAGCCCGCTTCTCGGCCGCACGCACGCTCACACTCGATGAGGTCGGGGGTCGCATCCGGCGCGAGTCGATACCAGGCGGCGCTGAGCACCTGAAGCGCTTCCCGCAGGGATTCGAGGGCGGCAGGCGCGCCCAAATGACTTCCTTCCTGCTCGGCGGCGCGATGGAAGGCGTGGGCGCCCTCGACGAGCGCAGATGCGGGGTCGTGCAGGGCGTCTAGAGGAGTCATGGCAACAATGGCTGCGCCGGCGCCGCCTGTGACCTATGGGTCTCAATCCCCAATCAGGCGAGCCGGATTCCCCATTTGCAGTGGTCTCCATCCGCCGCCCGAGCTCGGCCGCAACGCGGGCCGCGGCGAGCGACTGGTCGGACCCGTCGACGCCGCAGAGGATGGGACCTGCGACGTGGGGCAGCTTCCCGACCGATGGCGCCGGCCCTGGGCGTCCATGGGGTCGGGCGTGTAGGCCGGTCCCCCGTAGACCCCATCGCGGACGATGGAGGACCGCTCACGCACCAATGCACAGAAGCACGCATTGCCGACCCCGAGTGCGCGCGCCACCATCGAGTAGACCGACCAACGGGCGACCAAGGTGGCCCGTTGGATGAACCCAAATACAGGAGAGAAGGCAAAATGACCTTCCACCACGACGCCCGAATATCCCCGGACGGGCCCTCCGTTCCGCCACCGCGCCGATTCAGCGAGGGCATCGAGCGCATGCCGCTCGCGCCGTCCTCGTGCCGCGTGGGCCGCTACAGCGACGGACTCGCGCGCTCACCGCGGACCGCCTCGGCGACGCGCATCGGCAGCTTCGCCGACGGGCTCGCGCAGCGGCCGGACGCCTCCATGGCGCGCCGCGTCGGCAGCTTCAGCGACGGGCTCGAGCGAGGCGGCGGAGACCGGGGGACCGTGCCGCGGGTCGACTCGCAGCGGAGCACCGTGGAGGGACGGATCGCTGCGTAGCCTGGACGCAGACCGTTCCGGCCACGACCAGGAGGACGCTCATCGTCAGTCCTCGAAGAAGGCGTAGCCGTAGTCGCCGCGCTCGTAGGCGAGCTTGGCGATCGCGACCATGCGCTCGTCGTCGTGTCGCTCGACTTGGTCGAGTACGCCGGTGACCCGCTCCGCGGCGCGGCTGCAGAAGGTCTCGCTGATGTAGAGCTCCTGGGCCGAGGCCTCGACGCCGGGCTCCGCGAGGTGCTCCGTGACTCGAGAGGGCACCGCTCCGGGCGCACCCCTCGCCCAATCCTGCCGGCGACGTAGTCGGCAAGCACGCCGAGCGAGCCGATCGGGTCGGCAAGGCTCACGTCGCCCAGTCCGCTCAACTCGTCCCCGAGCGGCTTCGACTCGTTCAGCCCTATCGCACGATCATCACGCTGCAGGGTGCGTGGTGTGAGAGCTTGCTCGAGACGCTGCCCAGCAGGAAGCGCTCGAAGCCTGTGAGCCCTCTGGCCCCGACCACGATCAGGTCGGCGTTCTGCTCCTGCGCCACATCGAGAATCACCTTCGCTGGGTCCCCCTCGCGCCCATGCGTCTCAACGTCCACGCCTTGGGACGTCACCTCTTCCGTCGTGCGGGCCAGGACGCTCTCCGCCACCTCGCCCAGGTCAATCGGGTCCCTCTTCGCGCTGCTCCCGATTCGCTCTCTGTAGGACACGATGTCGGGGTAGGCGGTGACGAGGTGCAGAAGTGCGCCGCTCCACCTGGCGACGTCAGTCGCGCGGCGCACGGCGGCCTCGGCACTGGGCGACCCATCGGTGCCTACGACTATCGACTGCATCGAACCTCCTGACGCCATATACGGACGCTACCGGTCTCTTTGGCCCGTGGGGACAGCAGCGTCGGCTGGAGGCCGAGCAGCCGCATGTCCCTCAGGGCCTCGGCCAGCCGCCCGCCAGCCAGCCGCGGGTCACGCTCGTCCAGCTCGAACTCGATCAGCCAGCCGATGTCCACACATGGGTGGCAGCGAATCGCAAGCTGAATCATGCCTCAAGTGTCGACGCCGATCGGGCCGGCGACAATGGGTCCCAACCTGCATCTCGGCGGTTCTGTCGGCACCCCCGAGTTCTTCACGGTCAGGAGCTGACCCGCTCCGCGGGCGCGCCGTCGCTTACCCGCAACGTCGCCTGGCGCTTGGTGTCGATGCAGTCGAGCAGCTGGTGGTAGGAGTCGCAGAAGGAGCTGACGCCCTCGCGCTCGAGCTCGGCGGTGATGGCGTTGAGGTCGATGCCTGCGTCGCGTGCTCGGCGCAGGGTTGCGTTGGCGGCCCCGGCGACGCCCAGGGGGTGTTGCAGGTCGCCGTGGTCGGCGAAGGCCCGCAGGGTGGCTTGGGGCATCGTGTTGATCGCGTCCCGGGCTATCAGCTTTTCGACGTAGAGGATGTCCGAGTAGTTCGGGTTCTTGGTGGCTGTGCTTGCCCAGAGCGGTCGTTGGGCGTGCGCGCCGGCGTCGCGCAGCGCGAGCCAGCGGACGACGTCGGTGAGGCAGGCGTTTTCGCTGAAGCGATCGAGGTAACGCGCGTAGGCCAGCCGCGCGTTGGCGATCGCGACGCGTCCGCGCAGACGGGACTCGGCCGGTAGCACTGGGTCGACCTTCGCGTCCACGCGCGAGACGAAGAACGACGCCACGGACGCGATCGCGTCTACGGGCTCGCCGGCGGCCAGGCGTCGCTCGAGGCCGCTCATATAGGCGTCGATCACCTGCTCGTAGCGCGCCACCGAGAACAGCAGGGTGACGTTGATGTTCACTCCGCGGGCGGTGAGCTCCTCGATCGCTGGGACGCCGGACTCGGTGGCCGGCACCTTGATCATCACGTTGGGCCGGGCGAGCCGGTCCCACAGCTCGAGCGCCTGCTCGATCGTGGCCTCGCTGTCGTCGGCGAGGTCGGGGGTGCATTCGAACGAGACGAACCCGTCGCGTCCTTCGCTCTCGTCGTAGGTCGGGCGCAGAAGGTCAGCGGTCCGGCGGACGTCGTCCAGCGCGAGCTCGAAGAAGAGCTCCTGAGGATCGCGCATCCCGGCGGCGACGGCCGCTCGAAGTTGGTCGTCGTAGCGGTCGGAGCCGGTAATGGCCTTGGCGAAGATGATCGGATTGGAGGTCGCGCCGGTCACCGCATCGTCGGCGATCAGCCTGGCGAACTCGCCGCTGTCGAGCAGCTCGCGCGAGAGCGTGTCGAGCCAGATCGAGACCCCGGCGTCGTGGAGCGCATGGAGACGGTTCATGCGACGCCGCCCTTCTCGAGGTGCGCGACTTCGGCGAGGGGGATGTCCGGGTCGGCGAGGCGCCGGTCGTCGACGGCCACGCGCTCGCGGACCAGCGTCTGAACCTCCTCGTTGACGTCCCACACGTTGACGTTCATGCCGGCCACGATCCGATCCCCGGCCAGCCAGAAGGCGACGAACTCACATGTGGCCGGGTCGCCGCGGAAGACGACCCTGTCCCAGGAGCCGGCGAAGCCCGAGTACTCCATGCCGACGTCGTACTGGTCAGAGAAGAAATACGGCAGGCGCTCGTAGGCGACCGAGTGGCCGAGCATGTTGCGAGCGGCCACCGGCCCCTGGTTGAGCGCGTTGGCCCAGTGCTCGACACGGATGCGCTCGCCATAGAAG
>JBOGXT010000246.1:0-2518 GCA_050694635.1 Thermoleophilaceae bacterium | reverse complement strand
CCGAGACCAGCACAGCCGACTGCAGGCCCGCCGGGACCGAGCTGCGCATCAAGGCCGGCGAGCCGACCCACGAGTTCAGCACAGACTGCCTAGCAGCCCCCGCGAACAAGCCCTTCACAATCAGGTTGACGAACCTGGACGAGTCCTCCCACGGCCAACACAACATCGCCATAGGGGATGTCTTTGACGGAAAGACGATCGACGGGTTCGGAGAGTCAATCACCTACAAGATCGATCCTCAACGGGCGGGGAACTACAAGTTCCTCTGCACAAAGCATCCCTTCATGAAAGGCGTGTTGGTCGTCAAGTAGCGAAGGGCCGCGTCGGAGCCATTCCTGGACGACGAGTTGGTCGGGATCGCGGCGCCCGCCTAGTCGCGGATTCGCGCGGCAGGGCACGCGCGGGCGCGCTCGCGGAGCAGACGCTGCCGGTGCGCGAGGCGGGGTACGGCACGCGCCCGGTCTCCGACCAGCGGGCCCCACCACCTGCTCGCGAGATCGCCGCTTCGCCCAGGGAGCAAGAGCCTGCGCGCGGGCGACTGAGACGCCTGATCTGGACGATGAGCGACAGCACCAGTCGAGAGTGCTGCTCCTCGACGAAGGGAGCGGCGGACCCGGGGTGCGCCGCCGCTATCGCAATGCGCCGAGAGCGGCGCCAGACCGCGTTCGACCACACGCGAAAGTGGTGGCCCAGCTATCGCCGCGAGTCACCCCCAGCGGCCACGCGGCATCGATGCAAGCGCGCGAACCGTTCGTTTCGGTGGCCGTAGTTCTCAACCCAAGAGAACTGGCCCCGCAGCGATCCCGTTTGCCCTCTAGTGCGTTGCCTCGTCGCGCTGGTCGCGCGTCGGCGTACTACCGCTCTCCGGCCGGGATTGTTGGCCACAGGGCCAGCTAGGAAGATGGTACTCCGCTGAGCGCGCTGGTAAGGACGGATTTTCGCTAGCCGTTTCGGGAGAGCCTCCCGGGCGCGCTCGAGGCGCTCGAGCACGCGCGGACTGCGGTTCTGGTCGCCTTGGCGCTGCCCGAGTGGGCGGCGTTGTCAGTCCTGGACCTCGAGCCAGCGCAGCCAGCCGAGTTTGTTTGTTGACTTGCCGACCGGGGCGGCCCGGTCGAGGGCAGCGAGCAGTGCCTGTTTGCCCTGCTGGTGCGTGACGTGGTCCGGGAAGGCGTAGGCGTAGGACCGGTGTTCTCGGTCAATCCAGAACCCGTCACTCACGAGTCGCCGGGCGAGGGCGTCGGCGGCCGCGTTGGCGATCTTCTCGGCCTCGGCCTGGTCGGCGCCGGGCTTGCGGTATGCGAGCACGGTCTCCGTCATATGGAGCACCGGCAGCCTACGCCTGCGCCGAGGACTCCGCGCCACCGCCCCCTGACAGTTCGCCGTGGGTCGAACTAAGCTGCATCTAGTCCCGCTGATGTCGCCCGAGGCCGCCGAGCGAGACTTGGGTAGGCCAGTAACTCGTCGATCGGAGTTGGTCATGAAGGTGCAGGCAACGGTCCTTCTCACCTTCCAGGCCAAGTCGCTTGCGGAGGCGGGCGCCCTCTTGGACGACGTCCTCACACGAGCGTGGGAGCGAGACGACTTCGACGTCGGCCGCGTTGAGGTTGTGAGCCCGCCGGCCGATCGGGCGGTGACCCTACCGCCGGTCCCGGCAGCGGCCGGCTACGCGCCTCAGGTCCCGCCTTGGACGACCTCCGGGAACGGCTCGTAACCGAGCTCGTGGCCTTCGTGACGATTCAGCCGGCGTCCTCGAGCAGCTCGACGCCGCCCTGGATGCCCTTGGAGACGGCGACTCGGAAGAAGTCGCGGTGCGGATGGCCCACGATGCGGCTCCGGAATTTCGCGACCTCTGCTTGGTAGAGCCCGTGTTTCTCGTTGGCGCGGAGGTGGTCGAGGCTGTCCGCGAGGTCGATCGCCATTACCGTGCCGTCGTCGCGCACGAGGAAGAGTGCGCCGCGGAAGCCCTCTTCGTCCCGGGCTGCGGGGATGATGCCCTCCTCGAAGAGCCGGGCGGAGTCCTCGATGTCCTCGGGCTTGACCTGAGCGAACGTCACGCGGGCGTGCACGACGAAACCTCCTGTTTCGGGCCGCGCAAGACCTCCTGGCCGTGCTGAGCGGACGCGTCGAACGATACGCGGCGTGGACCGAACGGCCGCGATCCGCCGGCATGGCGCGAAGCTGACGACCGATTGGTCCGCTGCGGGGGGTCAGGACGCCGCAGGGCTGCGCGTTGGCCGGCCCGCCCGCTTCCTGCAGCCGGAGCGCGCTCGCCCGGCTGCGCTGCCCGGCGAGCGGGCGCCTTTGCTTGTGCCCGGGCGCGGTCGCGGTGCTCGTCGGCCTTCCCGTCCGTCCTCTCCCGCTAACGCGTTGGCTCGATCGTCGACGGCTGTCGTGGCTGTTCCGGCGGATGCTCCTGGGGCAGGATCCGCGGCTCCCGAGCGGCGCGATTTGGCCCGGATGCTGTGCGAGGGCTCGGCGCCCCGCGCCTCCCCACGCCGACGCCGGCGGCGGCGCGATG
>JBOGXT010000245.1:0-10276 GCA_050694635.1 Thermoleophilaceae bacterium | reverse complement strand
TCTCGCGCTGGGAGATCGGCGGCCCGCCGATGATCTGCACCCAGAACGCCACCGCCGGCGAGGAGTACCGGCGCGGCTGGCACCCGGAGAAGTTCCACCCGGCGGCCAACCGCGACAAGGGCGTGCTCGTGGTGGGCGCCGGGCCGGCGGGCATGGAGTGCGCGATGGTGCTCGGCAAGCGCGACATGTCGGCCGTCCACCTGGTCGAGGCCGACAAGGAGATCGGCGGCTGCGTCAACTGGATCTCTCAGCTCGGCCACTCGGACGGCAAGGAGAACCTGGCGCGCGGCACCGCCCGCGGGCTGGGCGAGTGGAAGCGGATCGTCAACTACCGCCAGATTCAGCTCGACAAGCTGAAGAACGTCGAGGTGCACCTGGGCTCGCGGCTGTCGACCCAGGACGTGCTCGAGTACGGGGCCGAGATCGTGATCGTGGCCACCGGCGGCCACTTCGCCACGGACGGGACGGGCCCGGCGACCCACGCCCCGATCGAGGGCGCGGACGCGTCGCTCGACTGGCAGCTCACCCCCGACGAGGTCGTGAAGGGCGACAAGCAGATCGGCAACCGCGTGCTCGTACTCGAGAACGAGGGCTACTACATGGGCGTCTCGATCGCCCAGAAGCTGGCCGGCGCGGGCCATGAGGTGACGCTGGTCACGCAGATGGGCGATGTCGCGAACTACATGGAGTTCACGCTCGAGGCGCCGATGCTCCACCGCGACCTCCACCGCCTCGGGGTGAAGATCCACACATACACGATGCTCGAGAGGATCGAGCCGGGCGCCTGCCACGCCTACAACGTCTGGAACCCCGCCCACAAGGACCATTTCGATGTCGACACCGTCGTGCTCTGCACGCAGCGGCAGTCGAACGACGAGCTGTACCACGAGCTGCGCTCCGACAAGGAGGCGCTCGAGCGGGAGGGCGTCGAGGCCGTCTACATGATCGGCGACGCGGCGGCGCCGCGGATGATCCCGGACTGCATATTCGACGGGCATCGGCTGGCGCGCGAGATCGACAGCCCCAACCCGGCGATGCCGCTGCCCTTCATCCGCGAGCGGCGGCTGTGGGGCGAGGTGACGAACCAGGACTACGAGGGCAGGTTGCTGAACACGCCCGACGTCGAGGTAATGGCGGCCCGGTAGCCCATGAAGATCGTCGTTCCCGTCAAGCAGGTGGCGGTGCTCGACGAGGAGTTCGAGCTGCTCGAGGACCGCCCCGGGGTGGATCCCGACGCGATCGACTGGGAGCTGAACGAGTGGGACGACTTCTCGGTCGAGGCCGCTCTCCAGCTTCGGGAGGCGGAGGGCGACGGCGAGGTGGTGGTCGTCTCGCTCGGAGACGAGGAGGCCGAGGAGGGCCTGCGCGCCTGCCTCGCCAAGGGCGCCGACCGCGCGCAACGCGTGTGGGAGGACTCGCTTGAGGGCGCCGACCCGCTCGCGGTCGCGCGGGTGCTGGCGGCGGCGGTCGAGCGCGAGTCGCCCGACCTGGTGCTGTGCGGGGTGCAGTCGAGCGACGCCGTGCAAAGCGCCACCGGGGTGGCGCTGGCGGCGCACCTCGGCCTCCCCCGAGTGGCGGTCGTCAAGGCGCTCGACTACGACGGCGCTTCGCGTTCGGCCACGGTCGAGCGCGAGCTGGAGGGCGGCCTCGTCGAGCTGCTCCGGGTGGAGCTGCCGGCGTTGCTGACCATCCAGACGGGCATCAACGAGCCGCGCTACGCCAACCTGCGCGCGATCAAGCAGGCCAAGGAGAAGCCGCTCGAGGTGATGGGGCTTTCGGAACTCGGGCTGGACGAGGGGGCGGTCGCCGCGGCGGCGGGCGCCCGAGTGCGCTCGATGGCGCCGCCGGAGGCCGGCGGCGGCGCGGAGATGCTGAACGGCACGCCGTCGGCGGTGGCCGAGCGGATCGCCGCGATCGTCAAGGAGCGGATGAGCGGATGAGCGGCATCCTCGTTGTGGCCGAGAGCCGGCGTGGGGAGCTGCGCGAGGTCTCGCTCGAGCTCGTCGGGGCGGCGCTCGCGCTGAAGGAGCAGGCCGGCGAACCGCTGGCTGTGGCGATCGTAGGCGCCGACGCCGCGGAGCACGCGCAGGCGCTCGGCGCCCCGGGCGTCGACGAGGTGCTCACGGTCGCGGCGCCCACCGAGCACTTCGAGGCTCACGTGCACGCGGGCGCGCTCGAGGCGCTGATCGAGCAGGAGAGTCCCGCGGTAGTGCTGCTGGGCCACACGATCGACTCGCTCGGGTTTGGGCCGGCGGTGGCCGCGAAGCTCGGCCTCGGCTTCGCCAGCGACGTGACGGTGCTGGGCTGGGAGGGTGGACCGGTCGCCACGCGCGGCGGCTACGGCGGCAAGGTCGAGGTGGAGCTCGACTTCCCCGGCAAGGAGACCGTGCTGCTGATGTTGCGCGCAGGCGCCTTCGAGGCCGCCGAGGGCTCCGGCGGCGCGCCCGCTCGTGCCGTGGAGGTCGCCGCCGAGCCGCGCACCGAGCAGCTCGGCTTCCGCGAGGTCGAGGCCGGCGACGTGGACATCACGAAGGCCGAGTTCCTGCTCTCGGTCGGCCGCGGCATCGAGGACAAGGACGCGCTGCCGCGGTTCGAGGAGTTGGCCGAGAAGATGGGCGCCACGCTGAGCGTGTCGCGGCCGCTGGTCGACGCCGGCTGGGTGCCGAACGCCCGCCAGGTCGGGCAGTCCGGCAAGACCGTCAAGCCGAAGGTCTACCTCGCGCTCGGCATCTCCGGCGCCGTCCAGCACCTGGCCGGGATGCAGAACGCGGACACGATCATCGCGGTGAACACGGATCCCGAGGCTCCGATCTTCAGGGTCGCCCACTACGGGGCCGTCGCCGACCTCTTCGACGTGGCGGACGAGCTGGCCGAGCAGTTCTAGGTGAAGACCCGAGACGTATTCTGGGACTTCGAGCCGGCCCTCGAGGTGCTCTGGTACGTCCTCGCCGGCTTCTCGGTGTTGGTCTTCGCCTACGGCGTCGCGCGGCCGGTCGCGAAGTACAGGCGCGCCCACGGTGGCGGCTGGCCTCCGCTCTCCGAGCTCCCGGGCCGCCTCCGCGACGCCATGCGGATCCTGCTGAGCCACGTCTCGATCGGGCGGCGCGACCCCTACGCCGGCTGGGCCCACCGCGGGATCTTCTACGGCTTCGTCGTCCTCTTCATCGGGACGATCGTCCTGGCGATCAACACCGACTTCACCGAGCCCGTGTTCGGCTGGCGTTTCTTTGCGGGCGACTTCTATCTCGGCTACTCGATCGTCCTCGACGTGCTCGGCATGGCGCTGCTCGCCGGGATCGTGTTGATGATGGTGCGGCGCGGGATCGTGCGCCCGCGCAAGCTCGACTACGCGCGCCCGGACCGGGAGGGCGAGACCCCCGAACGGCGCGTCTACAGGGTCGGGGACTGGACCTTCGTGGGCATCTTGGCGATCCTGGCCGTCTCCGGCTATGTGCTCGAGGGTGCGCGGATCGCGATGGACCAGCCCGGCTACAACGAGTTCTCGCCCGCGGGCTGGGCGGTTGGGCAGGGCTTCGAGGCGATCGGCACGGGCGACGGCGCGCTGCGCGCGGTCAGGCACGCGCTCTGGTGGTCGCACGGGCTGCTTGCGCTCGCGTTCGTGGCGGCCATTCCCTACACGAAGGCCTCCCACATGCTCGCGAGCTTCGGGTCGCTCGTGGTGCGCGACCCGCAGGCCGGCAAGCGGCTGCGGGCCATTCCCCCGGAGCGCGCCTCCGAGCCCGCCGGCTACGGGGCGCTCGCGGACTTCAGCGGCGTCCACCTCCTGCATCTCGACGCCTGCACGAAGTGCGGCAAGTGCCACGAGGCATGCCCCGCGCTTGCGACCGGCCGGCCGCTGTCGCCGCGCGACGTCGTATTGGAGCTGCGCGAGCAGGCCAACGACGCGATGCGCGAGGTGGGGATCGGCGGCGTGCTCGGCGTGCTGATCAAGGGCCAGCAACCCACCAATGGCTCGTTTACCCGGCCGGTCGTACGCGAGGACGGCGTGCGCGCGGACACCGTCTGGTCGTGCATGCAGTGCAACGCCTGCGTCGAGGCCTGCCCCGTCGGGATCGAGCAGGCGCCGATCATCAACCAGCTCCGGCGCCGCCTCGTGGAGGAGGGCGAGCTGCCGGCGAACCTCCAGACCGCGCTCCAGACGATCCACAAGTCGGGCAACTCGTTCGGCGAGCGGGCCCGCAAGCGCGGCCGCTGGACCGACGAGCTCGAGTTCGAGGTCAAGGACGCGCGCAAGGAGCCGGTGGACGCGCTCTGGTTCGTGGGCGACTACGCGTCCTTCGACCCGCGCAGCCAGAAGGTCACGCGCGCGCTGGCGCGACTGTTCCGCGCCGCCGAGCTCGACTTCGGCATCCTCTACGACGGCGAGCGCAACTCCGGCAACGACGTGCGCCGGGCCGGCGAGGAGGGGCTCTTCGAGGCGCTCGCCGAGCAGAACGTGGCGACGCTCGAGGAGTGCGCCTTCGACCGCATCGTGACGAGCGACCCGCACTCGCTCAACACGCTTCGCAACGAGTACCCCGAGCTGATCTCGGACGAGCTGGGCGGCTCGTGGAGCGTGGTCCACCACACCGCGCTGCTGCTCGAGCTGATCGAGGCGGGCCGGCTGCCGGTGCAGGGCCGGCTCGACTATCGGGTGACCTACCACGATCCCTGCTACCTCGGGCGCCACAACGGCGGCTATGACGCGCCGCGCCAGATCCTCAGGGCACTCGGGTGTACGTTGGTCGAGATGCCGCGCAACCGCGACAACTCGTTCTGCTGCGGGGCCGGCGGCGGGCGCATCTGGATCCCGGACGAGCCCGGCGTCGAGCGTCCGTCCGAGAACCGGATCCGCGAGGCGGTGTCGCTCGGGGAGCTCGACTACTTCGTGGTGAGCTGCCCCAAGGACGTGACCATGTACGAGGACGCCATCAAGACCTCGGGCAACGCCGAGCGCATCGAGCTGCGTGAGCTGACCGAGCTGATCGAGGAGGCCTGCTGATGGCCCGTTCGATCGTCGTCGGCAAGGTCGTCTTCACCCAGGACCGCAGCGGCCTCGCGTCACCGGGCGGGGGCAAAGCGGAGCCACGCGGCCGGATCGAAATCACCCCAGACGTCACCGAACAGGAGCTCCGCGCGAGGCTCCGATCGCGGTGATCAGCCGCGCGCCGCGGCCGCGCGTGAAGAAGCTGAAGGACCACCGGATGAAGACCAGCAGGCGGTTCTGGAACCCGATCAGGTACCAGAGGTGGACGACGAGCCAGGTCGCCCAGGCCGGAAAGCCGCTCAGGCGGACGGTGTGGAGATCGGCCACCGCCCGGGCGCGGCCGATCGTGGCGAGGTTGCCCTTGTCCCGGTAGCGGAACGGACGCGTTACGCGACCGTCCAGGCGAGCGCGCACCAGCTTGGCGGCATAGCGGCCCTGCTGCATCGCCACCGGCGCCACGCCGGGAAACACCACGGGGGTGCCGTGCGCATCACGCACGCGAACCATGTCGCCGAGTGCGAGCACCTCCGGATGCCCAGGCAGGGTCAGGTCGGACTCGACCGCCACCCTCCCGGCGCCGTCGAGCTCGGCTCCGGCCTGCTCTGCCAGCCGAGCTGCCAGTGCGGAAGCGGTGACCCCTGCGGCCCAGATCACGGTGCGCGCCGGGATGCGCTCGGAGCTGCGATCTGGAGCCTCGACGGTGACGGCTTCCTCGTCGATGCCCACGACGATCCGCTCGAGCAACGGCGTGACACCCAGGCGCTCGAGCGAACGCCCGGCCCGCTTGGACAGCGAGGTCGGGAAGCTGGTCAGCACCCTGTCGGCGGCCTCCACCAGCAGAACGCGGCTCTGCCGGGGATCGACCGTGCGGAAGTCGCGGCGCAGGGTGTCCGTCGCGAGCTCGGCCATCTGCCCGGCCATCTCCACTCCGGTTGGGCCGGCACCAACGACGACGAAGGTCAGCCACGCTCGGCGACGCTCCTCGTCGCGCTCCATCTCCGCCGCCTCGAAGGCGCTGAGGATGCGCCCGCGCACCGCGAGCGCGCTCTCAAGCGACTTCACCTCCGGCGCCACACTCTGCCAGTCGTCGTGGCCGAAGTACGAGTAGCGCGAGCCGCCCGCCACGATCAGGGTGTCGTAGCCCAGCGACAGCGGGCCCGAGTCACCGACGCCCGGCTCCACCCGCACCTCGCGGGTGTCGAGGTCGAATCCGCTGACCTCGCCCAGCAGCACCCGCACGTTGGGGCGCCGCTTGAAGATGGCGCGCAGGGGATAGCACACCTCACCGGGGGTCAGCGCTCCCGTGGCCACCTGGTAGCTCAGCGGCTGGAACAGGTGGAAGTTGCGACGGTCCACCAGCGTCAGGTCGACCGGCGCCCGGGCGAGGTGGGTCGCGGCCTGCAGGCCTCCGAACCCGCCCCCTATCACCACGACCGAGTGCCGATCGGCGTCCATCAGCGTTCACGATAAGGAGAAACCAACGATGACGACCACCTTCCCGGCCCGCCGTATCCGGCGAGCCGGCGCGAGCGACTCGCTCAGCCTGTCGCCGCCAGCGCCGGCTGCTCCGCCAGCGCCGCGTCCAGCGCGGCGAGTATCCGGTCGGCGGGCTCGACGCTCGCGTTGCGTCCCATCAGCCCGATCCTCCACATCGCCGGCGCCGACGGCCCGAGGCCTCCGCCGACCTCGATGCCGTGTTCGCGCAGCAGCCGGGTCTGGACGGCCTTCCCGTCCACGCCCTCCGGCACCCGTACGGCGGTGAGCGGCGCCAGCTGGTGGGCTGGGTCGGCCAGCAGCTCGAGCCCCCGCTCCGCCAGCTCGCGCTGGAGATGCGCGCCGACTTCGGCGTGCCGCGCCCAGCGCCGCTCGAGGCCCTCCTCCAGCACCAGCCGCAGCGCCTCGTGCAGCGCGTAGATGTGCAGGATCGGCGCCGTGTGGTGGTAGGCGGCGGGCCGCTCGATCCAGTAGCGCTCGAGCAGCAGCAGGTCGAAGGAGAAGGGCACCGGGGCGGTGCGTGCCCTGATGCGCTCGAGCGCCCGCTCCGAGACGGCGATCGGCGACATGCCGGGTGGGGCAGCCAGGCACTTCTGGGTGCAGGAGTAGGCGTAGTCGACGCCCCACGCGCCCACCTCCAGCTCGATGCCGCCGAGCGAGGTGACGCAGTCGGCCATCAGAAGCGTGTCGCGGCCGCGGATCTCGGCGGCCAGCTCGGCCAGCGGGTGCTCCACTCCCGTCGAGGTCTCCGCGTGGACGACCGCCATCAGCCTGGCGCCGGGGTGCTCGTCGAGCGCCTCGAGCAGGCGCTCGTTGGGTACGCCCTCGCCCCAGTCCGCCGCGACCTCCACCACGTTCGCGCCGTGGCGCCCGGCGATCTCGGCGATGCGCCCGCCGAAGAAGCCCGACCGAGCGACGATCGCGGTCTCGCCCGGCTCGAGCAGGTTCGCGATCCCGGCCTCCATGCCCGCCATGCCGGTGCAGTGCAGCGGCAGGACGAGCCCGCGGGGCGCGCGGTAGACGCGGCGCAGCATCGCCACAACGTCGAGCAGGATCTCGTGCATGTCCGGATCGAGGTGCCCCAGCATGGGCCGGCCCATGGCCGCGAGCACGGACGGCTCCACGTTGGTCGGCCCGGGACCGCAGAGGAGTCGCTCGGGTGGGTCAAGCGGTGACAGGTCTGCACTCATGCGGGCCAGCTTGCCCGACAGGGGCTACACATGCAACCTAAGAGTTTCAATCAACGATGAAACATCTATCTATATATCGAACAGCCGGATTCGCGTTGACAAATTTGTCTATTCCGGCTTGCTCTGGTTCTTCGAGAACGGCCCGGCCCCTGCGCGCGGTGTTCTCCCAGACCTCGACGTCGCCGGGCTGCGCACGACGGGCTAGGAGCGCGGCCGCGTCTTCTGCGTGTCGTGGATCGGGAACGCCGCCACGGCGGCACCGACCGTGCCGTCGCCCAGCGCCACCTCCACCCGCGTGCCCTCGCTGTTCAGGTCGCGGTCGATCGCGGCCATGGCGATCTGCTCGCCGAGCGTCGGGCTCTCCGCGGGGCTGCGCACGATCCCGACCTCGCGGCCGTCCTGGGTGACCGCCGCCCCGTATTCGGGGGTCGCGTCGCCCTTGATCCTCAGCGTCGTGAGGAGGCGCGGGGTGCGCTCGTCGGCGATCCGCTTGAGCGCCGCCTTGCCGACGAAGTCGCCCGGCTTGTCGAGCTTGACCATCTTGTCCAGCCGGACCTCGTAGGGGTCGGTCTTGTGCGGGAAGTAATCGACGTCGGGGAACAGCAGGCCCGACTCGATCCGGATCGTCTCGATGGCGGACAGCCCGATCGGGAGCATTCCGTGCGGCCTGCCGGCTTCGAGCACCGCGTTCCAGAGGTCGGCCGCCTGCTCGGGCTTGCAGTAGAGCTCGTAGCCGAGCTCGCCCGAGTAGCCCGTGCGGGAGAAGAGGCACGGGACCCCGCCGACCTTGGCGTCCTCGACGAACCGGAAGTAGCGCAGCTCCGAAAGGTCGACGCCCTCGGTGATCTGGCTCAGGATCTCGCGCGACTTCGGTCCCTGTACCTGGAGGTGGGGCATGTCCGCCGTCACGTCCTCGATCTCGACGCCCATCCCGCGATCGGAGGCCACCTGCCGGTACCAGTCGAGGTCCGAGTCGTAGCTCGTGATCGAGAAGCAGTGGTCGTCGGCCAGCTTGAAGATCGTGCCGTCCATGATCATCAGGCCGTCCTCGTCGCAGATCGCGCCGTAGCGCACCTGGCCGACCTCGAGCGCCGCCATCTCGTTCGTGAACAGGACGTCGGCGAGCGCCAGCGTGTCCGGGCCCTTCATGTCCCACTTCCGCAGCGGGGACTCGTCCCAGATGTTGGAGGCGTTGCGCGTGGCCTCGTGCTCGGCCGTCGCGTCGCCGAAGTGGTCGGCCCAGGCCCAGCCCTCCCAGTCGGTCCACTCGGCGCCGAGCTGATCCTGCACGTCGTAGAAAGCGCTTCTCTTCAGCGCCGTCGTCGACATCCCGCTCCCTTCGCTGGACGAATTTGTGCAGCGTGACCCTACCGGACTAGGGAAGGTCTGGGAGGCCGGCGAGCCAGGCGCTCCGGCCACCGTTCTCGTCCCATAGGACCGGGAAGAACGACTCGTCCAGCGAGAGGTCGCCGCGGCGCCGGTAGCGCGAGTAGGTGACGTCGGTGTTCTCGGGGTGGAAGCGAGCCTCGACCGGGATCAGGTGCGAGACCAGCGCCCGCCGCTCCACGGTGGCCTCGTTCGGGCCGGAGCCGTGGAAGGTGAGCGAGTGGTGGAACGTGCAGCCGCCCGCCTTGACCACCACGGGCACGCGCTCGGGCTCGACCCCGTCGGGCGCCGCATTCTGCATCGGGGCGAGCCAGTCGTCGGGGGCGTGGAAGCTGCCGCGGTCGGGCGGCGCCTTGGGCCAGCGGTGTGAGCCCCGCACGTATTCGATCGTGCCGCCCTGCGCGTGGGTGTCGTCGAGCGCCACCCAGCAGGTGATCATCTCGGCGGGCACGAGATAGTCGGCGAACGAGCCGTCCTGGTGCATGCCGAGCGACTTGGTCCCGGGCGGCTTCCAGAGGCAGTTGTCCTGGAGCATGCGTGTCCCGCGATAGCCCATGAGCTGGGCCGCCGCCCGGCCGGTGCGCTCGCTCAGCACCTGGGCCGCGATGAGGTCGTCGGCGCGCCAGCCGTTGCAGATCTGGCGCGTGACGTCGTCGGGATCGCGGCCCTGCTTCCAGTTGACCTCGTCGGGGGCGATCCCGGTGGCGTAGTCGCCGGCGAAGACCGCCGCGAAGCGCTCGCGCAACACCTCGATCGCGCCCTGGCCGAGGAAGCCCTCCTCGACGATGAGGAAGCCGTCGCGGTGGAAGGAGTCGACCTGGTCGTCGGTGAGCGGAGCCACCGAGAGGGAAGGTTACGATCGCGGCCGTGTCCGGGCTCGGAGAGCAGCAGCTCGCGTCGTTCCTCGACGAGGTGGCGCGAGCGACTCCGGCGCCGGGCGGTGGATCGTCGGCGGCGCTGGCGGTGGCGCTGGCGGCCGCGCTCGTGGAGATGTCGGCGGGGCTGGCCGGCGACTCGGAGGCGGCGTCGCGGACGAGCGATCTGCGCGCGCAGGCGCTGGAGCTGGCCGAGCGAGAGCTCACGTCCTACGCGCCGGTGCTCGACGCGCTGCGGCTGCCGCGGGACGATCCCTCGCGGTCCGCCCGCGTCGACGAGGCGCTGCTGGAGGCGAGCCGGACGCCGGTGGCGATCGCGGAGGGGGCCGCCGAGGTGGCCGAGC
>JBOGXT010000244.1:0-1551 GCA_050694635.1 Thermoleophilaceae bacterium | reverse complement strand
GCCCGTACTCGGCCGCGGCCAGGCAGCGCGCCGCCCAGGCGCCGTGGAGGCCGCAGCCGAGGATGCCGACCGTCTCGGCGTCCTCGCGGGCGAGCTCCTGGGCCGCGACGGCGGCCACGGCGCCGGTGCGCAGCGCGGTCACCGACCGCACGTCGACCAGCGCGAGCGGCTCGCCGTCCATGGCCGAGGAGACGCAGATCATGCCCATCACCACCGGCAGCCCGGCCTCCGGGTTGCGCGGGAAGGACGTGACCCACTTCAGGATCGCCAGCCCCGCCCCCTTGGCGGGCATGGCGCGGAAGTCGCCGTGCGGGTAGGCGTCGAGGTAGACCTTCGGCGGCATCTGCCACTCGCCACCGGCGTACTCGACGAAGCCCTCGCGCACGCGCTCGATCGCCTCGCCAGGCGAGATCGCGCTAAGCACCGTCTCCTGGTCGAACACCGGCAGCTCTGGCACGGCGGGTACGGTATCCCCGCGTGACGCGCAACGGACAGCAGCGGCCGTCCCGGCCCCGGATCGAGCTGAGCGGCGGCGCCGCCTCGCCCGAGGAGGCGGCCGCCATCGCGGCAGCGATCGAGCAGTTCCTGCGCGACACGGCACCGCCGCCGGCCCCCGCCGGCCCGCGGGTCAACCCCTGGCTGCGCGCCGGGCTGTTCGAGGGCACGAAGCGCGGTCCGGCAGGGCCCTCGCCCTGGGGCGACGGCGACCCCTGGGGAGGCTAGGCAGCAGCTGCGAAGGCTGTTCGTCCCTGCTAGGCCGCCGCGAACATCGGTGGCCGGCGCTCCGCCCACGGCCTTGCCTGCTCGAGCTGCGAGGCGATCCGGATCAGCACGTCCTCGCGGCCGTAGTCGGCCACCAGCTGCACGCCGATCGGCAGGCCGTCCGAGCTCCAGGCGAGCGGCAGCGAGATCGCCGGCTGCCCGGAGGTGTTGAACTCCGCCGTGAAGATCGCGTAGGGCGTGGCCCGCACGATCGGCAGGAACGGGTCCTCGCCCTCGCCGATCCCGATCGTGCCCAGCTCGGCCGGCGGCAGGGCCATCGTCGGGGTGAGCAGCAGGTCGTTCCCCGCGGCCCACCACTCGGCGACGCGCCGCGTGACGGCCTGCGCGTACTCGATCGCCTCCAGGTAGGCGTCGGCCCGGTGCGCGCGCCCCTGCTCCGCCAGCGCCCACGTGAGCGGCTCCACGTCCGAAGGCCCGATCGTCCGGCCCGTGCGGCGCTCCCAGTAGCGCAGGCCGAAGGCCACGCCGCTGGTCCAGCGCACGAGGAAGTTGGGAATGTATGCCTCCTCGTCGAGCGCGGCCGGATGCGAGGTCTCCACGTGGTAGCCGAGCGACTCGAGCAGCCGGGCCGCGTCCTCAGCCGCCGCGACGCAGTCGGGATGAGCCTCGAACTGGCCGCCAGGCGGGCGGGGCATGAGGCCGATGCGCAGCCGGCCCGGGTCGGCGCCGAGGTCCTCGGTGTACGGCCGGGCACGCGCCGGCGCCACGAAGGGCTCGCCGGGCGGCGGGTCGGCCACCCACTCCAGCACCCGGGCGGCGTCGCGCACC
>JBOGXT010000243.1:0-2596 GCA_050694635.1 Thermoleophilaceae bacterium | reverse complement strand
TCTCAGAAGCAATGGCAACGCTCACGCAGAACAAGATCAGAATCCGGCTCAAGGCCTACGACCACTCGGCGATCGAGACGGCCGCCAAGGAGATCGTGGATACGGCCGTGCGCACCGGCGCCTCGGTATCCGGGCCCGTGCCCCTGCCCACCGAGAAGAACGTCTACTGCGTGATCCGCTCGCCGTTCAAGGACAAGGACTCGCGGGAGCACTTCGAGATCCGCACGCACAAGCGGCTGATCGACATCCTGCAGCCGACGCCGAAGACCGTCGACTCCCTGCAGCGGCTCGACCACCTGCCGGCGGGCGTCGACATTCAGATTCAGCTGGTTTAGCGCTATGGCGGGCCTCCTCGGAAGAAAAGTGGGCATGACCCAGGTCTTCAGCCCCGAGGACGGCCGCGTCGAGCGCGTGACCGTGATCCAGGCAGGTCCGTGCTTCGTGACCGGCATCCGCCGGGCCGAGCGCGACGGCTACGACGCCGTGCAGCTCGCCTTCGGCGAGACGAGCGACAAGCGGCTGAACAAGCCGAAGCTCGGGCTGCTGAAGAAGGCGGGCGTGGGGAACCTGCGCCACCTGCGCGAGTTCCGCGGCGAGGCGGGCGAGCTCGAGGTGGGCGCCGAGCTGAAGGTCGACGCGGTCTTCGAGCCGGGGCAGCGCGTCAAGGTCTCCGGCGTCTCGAAGGGCAAGGGCTTCGCCGGCACGATCAAGCGCCACAACTTCCACCGCGGCCCCGTGTCGCACGGCTCACACAACGTCCGCGCGCCCGGCTCGATCGGCGCCTCGGCCGACCCCGCGCGAGTGTTCAAGGGCATCCGCGGCCCGGGCCAGATGGGCGCGGGGCGCGTGACCCAACGCGGCCTCGAGGTCGTGGACGTGCGGGCCGACGAGAACCTCCTGCTGGTGCGGGGCTCCGTGCCCGGCCCGAAGGGATCCGTCGTCGAGATCAGGAGCGAGGGCTAAGTGGTCCCCTCCTCGATCACAATCGCGTTCGACCGTGCTCCCGGAGGTGACTACTGATGGCGGCCGCGAAGTACATCGGCGGCGGCTCCGGCTCGCTCGACCTCGACGACTCGGTCTTCGGCGAGGGCTTCCACGGCTCGCTCGTGCACGAGGCCGTGCGCGCCGAGCTGGCGGCTCGGCGCCAGGGGAGCGCTTCGACCAAGACGCGCGCCGAGGTCGCGATGACCGGCGCGAAGGCCTGGCGCCAGAAAGGCACCGGCCGGGCGCGCGCGGGGGCGCTGTCGTCGCCCCAGCGCACTGGCGGCGGTGTGGCCTTCGGGCCCAAGCCGCGCGGCTACACGGTCAAGGTGAACCGCAAGGCGCGCCGGCGCGCGCTGCGCGCGGCGCTGTCGCTCCACGCCGAGCGCGGCACGATCGCGGCGGTCGACCCCTCGGGGTTCGTTCCGCCCTCCACGAAGTTGGCAGTGGCCGCGCTGACGGACGTCGCCGGCGCCCACAGCGTGCTCGTGGTGCTCAGCCAGAACGAGGAGGCCTGCGCCAGATCGTTCCGGAACATCGCCGAGGTCTCCGTGGTGCGCGTGGAGGACGTCGGGGTGGCGGACGTCCTCGGCGCCGACCAGCTCGTGATCTCGGGCTCGGCCCTGGAGCGCCTGACCGAGAAGGCGGTGGCCAAGTGAATGCGCGGCAGGTCGTGATCCGCCCGGTGATCTCCGAGAAGAGCTACGCCCTGCTCACCGCGAACAAGTACACGTTCCGCGTGCACGAGGGCGCGAACAAGACGCAGGTGCGCCAGGCGGTCGAGGAGATCTTCGGCGTGCGCGTGACCGGCGTGCGCACCGCATGGGTGAAGTCGAAGCCCAAGCGGCGCGGATGGACCTCCGGAAAGCGGCGGCAGTGGAAGAAGGCCGTCGTGACGCTGCATCCCGACGATTCGATCGAGCTCTTCGAGGGCCAGGAGGCTTAGCGGCATGGCGATCAAGAAGCACAAGCCCACCTCGCCCGGCCGCCGTTTCGCGACCTGGCTCCAGCACGACGCCGTCACGAAGTCAGAGCCCGAGAAGGCGCTCACCGAGGGGCTCAGCAAGTCCGGCGGTCGCAACACGCACGGGCGCGTGACGTCGCGCCACCGCGGCGGCGGGGCCAAGCGCCGCTACCGCAAGATCGACTTCAAGCGCCGCAAGGACGGCGTGCCGGCCACGGTCGCGGCGATCGAGTACGACCCGAACCGCTCGGCGCACATCGCGCTGCTGCACTACGCGGACGGCGAGAAGCGCTACATCCTGGCGCCGGCCCGGCTCAGGGTGGGCGATTCGGTGTCGTCCGGACCGGAGTCGGACATCGCGCCGGGCAACTGCCTGCCGATCGAGCGGATCCCGACCGGCACCACGGTGCACAACGTGGAGCTGACGCCCGGCCGCGGCGGCCAGATCGGCCGCAGCGCCGGCACTTCGATCCAGGTCGTGGCGAAGGAGGGCCGTTACGCGACGCTGCGCCTGCCCTCGGGCGAGATGCGGATGGTGTCGGTGGACTGCCGGGGCACGGTGGGCGTGCTCGGCAACGCCGAGCACGAGCTCGTGGAGCTCGGCAAGGCGGGGCGCTCGCGCCACCGCCGCAAGCGCCCGCAGACGCGCGG
>JBOGXT010000242.1:0-5295 GCA_050694635.1 Thermoleophilaceae bacterium | reverse complement strand
GCGCACTCGGCCGAGCCGAGTGCTTGCGGCCAAGCGCTTGTGCGACAGTTCCACCGGTGCCGCCGATCGCCGCCGGTGTCGACTTTCTGGAGGAGCCCGTCGCGATCTTCGGCCTGCTGCTCATGGGCGGCGCGCTCGTCGCCGGCCTCGCGCGGCGCAGCTTCCTATCGCTGACCGCCGGGTTCGTGGTGGCCGGCTTCCTGCTCGGCCAGGGCGGCCTCGAGCTGCTCGACCTCGACCCGGGCTCGGACTTCGTCCAGGGCCTCGCCGTGATCGCGCTGGTGCTGATCCTGTTCCGCGACGGTCTCGAGGTCGAGGAGGAGATGCTTCAGAAGGCGTGGCACCTGCCCTTCCGCAACCTCGTCCTCGCCATGCCGATCACGGCCGGGCTGATCGCGCTCGTCACCAATGCGCTCACGGACCTCGGCTGGACCGAGTCGTTCCTGGTCGGCGCGCTGCTATCGCCCACGGACCCGGTGCTTTCGTCGAGCGTCGTGACCAACCCGCGTGTGCCGCGGCTCATCCGCCACTCGCTCAACCTCGAGTCCGGCCTGAACGACGGGCTGGCCCTCCCCGCGGTGCTCGCCCTGACGGCCGCGGCCGAGGCGCGCGAGGACTTCGTCTGGTGGGAGTTCGTGCTCCAGGACGTGGGCTTCGGCCTGGCCACCGGGCTGGCGGTGGCATTCGTCGCCGCACGGGTGATGCCGCGCGAGAGGGGGCTAGAGGGCGGCCCCAGCGCGCATCAGAAGTCGATGTACGCCCTCGGAGTCGCGTTCGCCGCGTACGGCACCGCCGTGCTGCCCCCCGAGGGCAACGGGTTCATCGCGGTGTTCGTGGCCGCGATCGCGTTCGGCATCTGGCGGCCGGACATCCGCGAGTGCTTCGAGGTTCGGGCCGAGGACATCCTCGAGGTGGTCAAGCTCGGCGTGTTCCTCGCGTTCGGGGCGATCTTCGCCCTCGACACCCTGTTCGAGGACGGCTGGGCGACGGTGGGGATCGCGGCCTTCACCCTGCTCGTCGCGCGCCCGGTGGCGGTGTTCACCGCGCTCGCCGGCACCCGCCAGGTGGACACGGCCGCCAAGGCGTTCATGTCCTGGTTCGGCCCCAAGGGGGTGGCCACGATGACCTTCGCGCTGTTCGTGCTCGGCTCGGCCGCGCCGGGCGCCGAGCGGATCACCGGCATCGCGGCGCTGGTCGTCTTCGTCTCGATCATCGCCCATGGGCTGACCGATCACCCGGGCGCGGAGTGGATGGCGCGGCGGGCCGAACGCGAGACCAGCGCTGCTGCGGCATAGTTCCGGCCATGGATACTTGGGACGTGGCTTCGCTCGAGGTCCAGCCGCGCCAGCCGGAGGTGCTTCGCTCAGACGACGAGACGCGCGTGATCGCGATCAACCTGCCGGGCGGCGAGGCGCTGCAGGAGCACCAGGTGCACGAGCGCGCGTGGCTTGTCGTGGCCACCGGCGAGATCGAAGTGGAGCAGGGCGGGCAGACCGTCACGGGAGGCCCCGGGTTCCTGGCTCACTTCGAGCCCGCCGAGCGTCACGAGGTGCGGGCCACGAGCGACGCGCGCCTGATCCTGCTGCTCTCGCCCTGGCCGGGGGACGGGCACCCGAGCCAGCGCCGCTGACGCCTGCCAGAATCCCCGGAAATGGATCCGGCCCGCAAGCGGAAGGTCAGGCTCGCGGTGGCGCTCGGCGCCGCCGTCTGCCTCGCCGCGGTGCTCGTCTACACGAGCTTCAGCGCGTCGTCGGAGGCGGCCAAGCCGTCGGAGCTGCGGGAGGGCCGCTCGTCCGACCTGACCGGCAAGGTCGTGAAGGACTCGATCGCGCGCCAGGGCGACGAGCTTCGCTTCGAGATCCGCGACCGCGACGGCAGAGCATCGGTGCCGGTCGTCTACAACGGGGTAGTCCCGGACCCGTTCCGGGAGGGGCGCGAGGTGATCGTCTCGGGCGAGCTGACCAGGGGCACGTTCGTCGCCGAGCGCGACTCGCTCGTCACCAAGTGCCCCTCGAAGTTCACCAAGGACGAGCAGTCCAGCTGACGTGGCCGGCGTAGGCTCCGCCTGCCTCACGATAGGCCTCCTCACCGCCCTCTACGCGGCCGGCGCGTCGGTGTACGGCGCGGTCGCCGGGCGGCGCCAGTGGGTGATCTCGGGGAGGCGGGCGATCTACTGCCTGGCCGCCCTCTGCGTCGCCGCCTTCGCGATCCTGGAGTCCGCCTTCCTGCGCTCGGACTTCTCCTACGCGCTCGTGGCCGAAGGCTCGTCGACCGACACGCCGACCTTCTACAAGGTCACCGCCGTGTGGGCCACCCAGGACGGCTCGCTCCTCCTGTGGGCCACGCTGCTGGCGCTCTTCGCGAGCGCGGTGCTCTTCCTGACCCGGCGCTCCCTGCGCGACATCGCGCCCTGGGCCACCGCCGTGCTCGGCTGCGTGGCCGCTTTCTTTCTGTTCCTGATGGTGGGCTGGGAGAACCCGTTCGACACGCTTGCGGTGCCCCCGCAGGAGGGCGCCGGGCTCAACCCGCTGCTGCGCCACCCGGCGATGATGATCCACCCGCCGATGCTGTACACGGGCTACGTCGGCTTCTCGATCCCGTTCGCGTTCGCGATCGGCGCGCTCGTCACGCGCCGGACCGGCGCCGACTGGATTCGCGCCACCCGCCGCTTCGCGCTGATCGCGTGGACCTTCCTCGGCACGGGCATCCTGCTTGGCGCGCTGTGGTCGTACTCCGAGCTCGGGTGGGGCGGCTACTGGGCCTGGGACCCGGTTGAGAACGCGTCGCTGATGCCGTGGCTCGTGGGCACGGCTTTTCTCCACTCGATCATGGTGCAGGAGAAGCGGGGCATGCTGAAGGTGTGGAACGTCTCGCTGATCTGCGCGACGTTCACGCTCGCCCTGCTCGGCACGTTTCTGGTGCGCAGCGGGATCCTCGACTCGATCCACGCATTCGGCGCGTCGACCATCGGCGTGCAGATGCTGGTCTTCATCGGCTGCGTGATCGCGCTGTCGGCGGGGCTGATCCTCGCCCGGCTGCCCGACCTGCGCTCCGAGGCGCGGCTCGACTCGCTGCTCTCGCGCGAGGCGTTCTTCCTGCTCAACAACCTGGTGCTGGTCGCGCTCTGCCTGGTGGTGATGTGGGGCACGTTCTTCCCGCTGATCTCGGAGGCCCTTACCGGCACCGAGGAGACGGTCGGCCCGCCCTGGTTCAACCGGATCGTGACGCCGCTGGCGCTCGTGCTCGTGCTGCTCAGCGGGGTGGGGCCGGTGCTGGCGTGGCGGCGGGTGACGCCGCGTCGTCTCGGCCGTATCCTCGCGGTCCCCGCCGCCGTCACCCTCTCGGCGCTTGCGGTCATGCTCGCGTTCACGGATGCAACGAGGAGTGTGCCGTCGCTGGTCATGTTCTCCTTCGTTGCCTTCGTTCTCGCGGTCGTGGGCCAGGAATTCGCTCGTGGGGGCGCCGCCCGGCGCGTGATGACGGGGGAGTCGTGGCCGCGGGCGTTGGCGCGCCTGGCGGGCCGCAACCGGCGCCGCTACGGCGGCTACCTGGTGCACGCGGGGATCGCCGTGCTGTTCCTCGGGGTGGCCGCGTCGTCGGCCTTCGTCGAGCAGCGCGACGTGCGCCTGTCGCCCGGCGAGAGCGTGCGCGTGAACGACTACGAGGTGACCTATCGCGAGGCGACGGCCCGGCTGGGCGGCGACGGCGGCGGCACCGGCGCGCCGGTCTCCCTGGGCGCCGTGCTGGACGTCCGGCGCGGCGACCAGGCCTTCACGCTGCATCCGTCACGCAACTACTACGCGACCGCCGACCCGTCGCGCGGAGCGATCTCGCGCTTCTTCGAGGGCGAGGCGACGAGCGAGGTCGACGTCCGCTGGGGCCTGCGGCGCGACCTCTGGCTCGCGGTGCGGCCGGACCTGATCTCGCTGGAGGAGCCGATCGCCCGGGCCGACCGCGAGTTCGCGGACTCGCCCGGTCAGGTCCAGGCGTTCGTGATCCGCACGCTCGCGGAGCTCTACCGCGAGGACCCGCCGCCGGCGGCCTTCCGGGCGATGGTGTCGCCGCTGGTGGCGTGGATCTGGATCGGCGGCGCGATCGCCGTGCTGGGCGCCCTCGTCGCCGCTTGGCCGTCGCCGGAGGCCCGGCTGCGCCGCGTGCGCTCGCTCTACGCGGCCCGCGTGGGCCGCGAGCTGACACGCGCTTGACCTAGGCTGAGGGGCGTGGAGTACGGGCTCGCTCTGATCGTGCTGGCCGCCGTCATCGCCGTAGTTGTGACGAGGCCGCTGCGCAAGGGCGGAACAGAGGAGCGCCAAGAAAGCACGCGCATCGAAGAGCTCCGCGCCGCCAAGGAAGCCAAGTACCGCGAGATCCGCGACGCCGAGCTCGACCACGGCATGGGCAAGCTCTCGCGGGAGGACTGGCGCGCGGTCGACCGCGACCTGCGCGGCGAGGCGATCGAGATCCTCCGGGAGCTGGATCGGCTGGAGGGAAGGTCGCCCGACCAGGAGGCGGGGTCGCCCCGCTAACCTTCGGCGCCGATGGAAGCGATTCTCAGCGGTGTCCAGGTAATCCTGGCGGTTGTCGTGATCGCCCTCGTGCTGATGCACTCGGGCAAGGACTCCGGCCTGTCCGGCGCCTTCGGCGTCGGCACCGGCGCCGGCCCCTTCGGCGGCGGCTCGCTGGTGGAGCGCAACCTGAACCGCTGGACCATCGTGTTCGCCCTCCTGTTCGTGGCGAACGTGATCATCCTGTTGAAGATCTAGCCCGCGGCGCCGGTGAACCGCACGGCGCTCGCCCGCATGCCCGGGCACACCACGCCGTACGCGAAGCGGCGGCCGTAGAACTCGCCGTCGCTGGTGAGCTCCTGCCGAGCGGTCAGCCCCGAGACCCGCGACAGGATGCCCAGCACCGAGTCGGTCAGGCGCAGGTCGCGGAGCGGCCGCGTCACGCGCCCGTCTTCGATCAGGAACGTCCCGTCGCGCGTGACAGCGGTGATCAGCGTCTCCTTCGGGCGCACGACGTTCGCGTACCAGAGCCGGGTCACGTAGATGCCGCGCTCGACCGGTGCGCACAGTTCGTCGAGGTCGGCGGCGTCGCCGCCGGCGAGCACGAGGTTCACGGGGTGGGGGCCCTGGGGGTCGCCGCCCGGGGAGGTCGCGTGGCCGGTCGACTCGGTCCCCGACAGCGCGGCGCTGCGTCGGTCGTGCACCACGGCGCGGGCCACGCCGTCCTGGATCAGCGCAATGGGCCGCTTCGGCACGCCCTCCGCGTCGAAGGCGCGGGGCAGCGTGGCGG
>JBOGXT010000241.1:0-2113 GCA_050694635.1 Thermoleophilaceae bacterium | reverse complement strand
GTCGACGCCACTCAGCGCACCACGCCGCTGGGGCGAGAGCCGGGCGGCCTCGCCGGCGGCCCCGAGCGTCTCGACCAGGTGCTCGTGCTCGCCGTCCACGCGCGCGACGGCCAGCAGCGCGGCGTCGGCGGCCTCGGGCTGGCGGGTGGTCAGAGCCGAGGCGATCTGGCCGAGCGCCGACACCAGCCGGTCGAGCACGGGCAGCGCGCTCTCGCCCACGAGCCGCATCGGATTGATTGGGAGGAGCAGCGAGCTGACCACCAGCGCGATGCCCCCGCCCACGAGCGCGTCGAGGGCCCGGTCGAAATCGAAGTCGCCCTCGGGCGGTTGGAGCGTCGCCACCAGCACGGCCGAGGCGCCCGCCTGCGAGGCGAGGAGCGAGCCGCCGCCCACCAGCGCCGCCGCGACCATCGCGAGCGCCACTACGATCCCGATCTGCCAGGTGCCGGTCCCGATCGCGGCCACCAGGGCGTCGGCGATCGCGATCCCCATCGCGACGCCGATCGCGAGCTCCACGGCGCGGCGGCGGCGCTGGCCGACCGTCAGCCCGAGCGTGATCACGGCGGAGATCGGCGCGAAGAAGGGCTGCTCGTGCCCGACGACCTCGGTGGCCACGAGCCAGGCCAGCGACGCCGCGACCGCGGAGTGGAGGATCGGGCGCGCCCCGGCCACGATCCGCTCCCGGCGCGTGCGGAGTCCGGCGCGCGATGCCTAGGCGGCCTGCTCGAGCAGTTCGTCGCGGCTGCCGAAGCGCCGCTCGATCGCCTGGGGGCCCAGCCGCCGAACTCGCCCGCTGCCGCGCGAACGCGGCCGGCTCATCGCCGGTACCAGCGCGGCGAGACGTTCGGCGGCGGCGCCAGCTCCGCCTTCGCCACGAGCACCGTCGGCTCGTCCACGCGCAGGTGGTGGCCGAGCATGCCCTCGAAGCGCTCCCCCAGGCCCTCGACGGCGTCGGTGCGCACGCCGAAGGAGCGCGCCAGGGCCACGAAGTCGGGGGTGTGGAGGTCGACGCCCTCGCGCGGGTCCCCCTTCAGCTCCTGGTCGAAGCGCAGCATGCCGTAGCCGCCGTCGTCGACGATCACCGCCGTGAGCGGGATGCGCTCCTGGGCGGCCGTGGCCAGCTCGCCGCAGGCGTACAGGAAGCCGCCGTCGCCGGAG
Source organism: Thermoleophilaceae bacterium (assembly GCA_050694635.1). GTDB lineage: Bacteria > Actinomycetota > Thermoleophilia > Solirubrobacterales > Thermoleophilaceae > JACVRW01. The sequence goes on along the minus strand of JBOGXT010000241.1, from coordinate 955 downwards.
ACGCTGACCACCGGCCCGGTCCCGCCCAGCGCGGCGCCGAGCCCCTGGGGGAACGCGCAGCCGAGCGTGCCCCAGCCGAGCGGGTACGAGAGCTTGCGAGGCGCGGGGGCGCGATGGAACCCGCCAAGCCAGTAGCCGGGGATGCACATGTCGCACACCACCGCGGCGTCGGCCGGCAGTACCCGCTCGACTGCCTCGAGGAAGCCGGCCGCCTCGGGGTCGCTCGCGTGGAGCGCGGCGCGGGCGCTCCGGTTCAGATCGCGCAGCCGGTGGGCGAGGGCGTCGAGGCCGCCGCGCTCTGTGAGCCGGTCCGCGAGGGCGGCGACGCCCGCCGCGGCGTCCGCCTCGAGCAGCACGTCGGGCAGGTAGTTCTTGGCGGCGTCGGCCGGGTCGACGTTCAGCGAGATCAGGTGCGGCGGCTGGGGCTGCTTCCAGCCCTGGGTCATCATCCCGTCGAAGTCGGAGCCCACGGCGAGCACCGCGTCGGCCTCGTCCCAGAGGGCGCCGACCTCGGGTACGTGCGGCGGGGGCTCGACGAGACAGGGGTGGCCGGGCGCGAGCACGCCGCGCGCGGAGTAGGTGAGGATGACCGGGGCCACGAGCCGCTCGGCCAGGAGGGCGAGCGCCTCGCCGGCGCCGGCCTGGAGCGCGCCACCGCCGGCCCAGACCAGCGGGCGGCGGGAGCGCTCGAGGATCTCCGCGGCGCGGGCGAGGTGCTCTTCGTCCGGTCGCCGCGGCCGGGGCGGTGCGGGTGACCAGCCGGTGTCGGCGGTGCCATCGGTCTCTGCCCCGAGCAGGTCGGTCGGGACCTCGAGGTACACCGGCCGCTGCGGCGGGCTCAGCGCCACGGCGACCGCCTCGGTGACCGCGCGCCCGAGCTGGGCCGCACCGGTCACCCGGAGCGTGCGCTTCACGACCGGCGCGAACATCGCCGCCTGGTCGGTGGTCTCGTGCA
>JBOGXT010000240.1:0-1691 GCA_050694635.1 Thermoleophilaceae bacterium | reverse complement strand
TCGCCGAAGAACTCGACGAACTTCCCGACCACGCCGCGCTCGCGGAGCATCTGGGTGACGGTGAGCACCAGGTCGGTGGCCGTGGAGCCCTCGGGCAGCTCGCCGGTGAGCCGGAAGCCGACCACCTGCGGGATCAGCATCGAGACCGGCTGGCCGAGCATCGCGGCCTCCGCCTCGATGCCGCCGACGCCCCAGCCGAGCACGCCCAGGCCGTTGATCATCGTCGTGTGCGAGTCGGTCCCGACCAGCGTGTCGGGGAAGGCCTGACCGTCCCGCGTCTCGACCACCCGGCCGAGGTACTCGAGGTTGACCTGGTGGCAGATGCCGGTGTTGGGCGGGACCACGCTGAAGTTGTCGAAGGCCGTCTGGCCCCAGCGCAGGAAGGCGTAGCGCTCGCGGTTGCGCTCGAACTCGAGCTCCGCGTTGCGCTGGAACGCGAGGCGCTCCGCGAACACGTCGACCTGGATCGAGTGGTCGATCACGAGCTCGACGGGCACCAGCGGGTTGATGCGGGACGGGTCGCCGCCCAGCTCGTCCATGGCGTCGCGCATCGCGGCCAGGTCCACGATCGCCGGCACTCCGGTGAAGTCCTGCATGAGCACGCGGGCGGGCGTGTAGGCGATCTCCGTGGACGGCTCGTCTGTCGCCACCCAGCGCGCCACAGCCTCCGCGCCCTGGTCTTCCCCGTGGCGCAGGAGGTTCTCGAGCAGCACCTTCAGCGAGTACGGCAGCCGCGCCACGTCGTAGCTCGTCTGGAGCGCGTCGACGCGGAAGATCTCGTGCGTCTGGCTCCCGACCTCGAGCGTCGAGCGGGCGCCGAAGCGGTCTGCGTCGGTCACCTCCTAGACACTATCTGCATGCACGACCTCGCCTGCGTCGTCCACCTGCACTCGACCTACTCGGACGGGACCGGGACCGTGCCGCAGATCGCCCGGGCCGCGCGGCGCGCGAAGGCGGACGTCGTGCTGCTCACCGACCACGACACGCTCGAGGCCCGTGACCGCGGCGAGGAGGGCTGGTACGGGGATGTGCTGCTGCTGGTGGGGACCGAGGTCTCGCCGCGCCGGCGCAACCACTACCTCGCTTTCGGCCTGGACCGCGAGATCGACCACGACGGGCTCGACGCCGCCGGCATCTGCCGCGCGGTGAGCGAGGCCGGCGGCTTCGGCTTCGCCGCGCACCCGTTCTCGCGCGGCTCGGACCGATTCCGCGAGCGCGCGCCCGGCATGCCCTTCGAGGACCTCGACTGCGAGGCGCTCCATGGCCTGGAGCTGTGGAGCTTCGTCAACGACACCGGCGAGGCGGTGGGCGGCATCGCCGACATCCTGCGCTTCGTGGCGACGCCGGCTCGGATGCTCGACCACCCGCCGCGGCGCAACCTGCGCGTCTGGGACGAGCTCTGCGGCACCCGTCCCGTGGTCGCGATCGGCGGCCTCGACGCGCACCAGTTCGGCAAGCGCATCGGGCCGGTCGTGCCGCTACGGGTGATGTCCTATCGCCGCTCGTTTCGCTTCATCCGGACGCACGCGCTGTGCGAGGAGGCGCCGACCGGCGACCTCGAGCACGACCGCGAGCAGGTCTTCGGCGCGCTGCGAACGGGGCGGTGCTACATCGCGGTCGACGCGGTGGCTCCGGCGAAGGGCTTCCGCTTCGAGGCGGACGACCTGCCGATGGGCGCCGAGGCGCCGGCC
>JBOGXT010000239.1:0-5774 GCA_050694635.1 Thermoleophilaceae bacterium | reverse complement strand
GCAGACTCCTCAGGCCGTGCAGCCGTCCAGCAGCGCGGTGGACGTCAGGCTGATCGTCTCGACGCCCTGCAGCGCGCGCGAGACGGCGCAGGCCGCCTTCGCGGTCTCCGCGAGCTCGCGGAAGCGGGTTTCGTCGAGCCCTGGTGCGTCGGCCTCGGTGTCGAGGTCGATCCGGTTGATCGTCGGGGCGCCATCGACCAGGCGCAGGTACGAGCGCGCCGTGGTCCTGATCAAGCGCGGCGTGTGTCCCGCCTCGGTTAGGACGTGACAGAGCGCCATCGAATAGCAGCCGGCGTGCGCGGCCGCAATCAGCTCCTCGGGGTTCGTGCCGGCGCCGTCCTCAAAGCGTGAAGCGAACGAGTAGCTGCCCGTCCAGGCGCCTTCGCCGACCGTCACCTCGCCGGAGCCGCTGCTCAGGTCGCCTTTCCATCGTGCGCTGCCGTTGCGTGTTGCCATCTTGGGTCTCCTTTGGTTCGTTGTCGTTGGTTGGCTGGTGGTCTCGTGCTCACGAGTGGGCGATCACGACCTTGCCGAAGGGCCGGGCGGACTCGTAGTAGCGGTAGGCGTCGACCGCCTCGGCGAAGGGAAACACGCGGTCGATCACCGGTTCGATCGCATTGGCCTCGATCGCACGACTCATCGCCTCGAAGTGGGCGCGGGTACCCACCGCGACCGTGCGTACGTCCGCGCCGGACAGCCACAACAGGCTCGGGTCGAGGCTCGGTACGCCGTTTCCGCCGTCGGACAGCAGCCCAACGAACGCGATCTCGCCCTTCATCGCGGTCGCGCGCACCGATTGCTCGAGGCAACCCGTGACCTCGACGACGTGGTCGACGCCGCCGCCTGTCAGCTCGCGCACGAGCTCGTGCCAGTTGGGCGTCGCGCGGTAGTCGATCGCCTCGTCGGCACCGAGCGCTCGCAGGCGCTCGGCCTTCTCGCCACTGCCCGCCGTCGCGATCACGCGAGCGCCGAACGCCTTCGCGAACTGGACCGCAAACAGCGAGACGCCGCCCGAACCGAGTGTCAGGACCGTCTCGCCGGCCCGGAGCCCACGCCCCCCGGTGAGCGCGTGCCAGGCCGTGACGCCGGCGCATGGCAGCGTCGCCGCCTGCTCGTAGGACAGGTGGTCAGGAAACCCGACCAGCGCGTCCGCGTCGAGCAGGGCGTATTCGGTTAGCATCCCGTCGAGCGAGCCGCCGAGCTGGTCCGCGACATCGAAGGCGAACCGGCCGTCCATCCACCGCGGGAAGACCGCGGCCGCGACGCGGTCGCCGACGGCAACGCCGCTGACGCCCTCTCCGATCGCCGCCACCTCCCCCGCGCCGTCTGAGACCGGGACGACGTCGTCTTTGATCGGCAACGGGTACCGGCCACGCAAGATCATCAGCTCGCGATAGCTGAGGGAGCTTGCCCGCACGCGGACGAGCGCCTGGCCGGGTCCGGGTTGTGGGGTGTCGTGCTCGCGAACGCTCAGTCCGTCGATGCCGCAGCCGAGGTCGGCGTGATAGCTGCGCACGTCAGCTCCCCTTGACGTAGCCGAGTGCCTCGACGATCTTGCCGTCGCGGACGCGCATGAGGTTGACGCCGCGGACTGATTCTTCGTTCGTGGCTCCGAACCGCAGGCGCCACAGCACGATCGCCCGGTCGCCGATGACGATCGTGTCCTCGAGATCGAACGAGATCGCCGGATCGGTGGCGATCTGCTGCCAGAACTCGACGCAGGCGTCGTGGCCCTCGTAGCGTGCGCCGTCCGGGGCCGGGGAGGTGTTCTCCAGCACGCAGTCCTCGGCAACGAGGTCGCCGATCGGGGCGGGGTCGTGCTGTTGGAAGGCGTCGTTGAATCGCGTGATGACTTCGGTTGTGTCTGGGTGCATGAGCGGCGACGGTAGACCGGTACTTGCACCTCGGCAATACCCTCCAAGGAATCGGCATGCTGCCCGATGCGGGCTAGGATCTCGCCGATGAGCACGCTTGCCGCGCCGGCGCCGAAACCGTTCGCGAGCGAGCTCCGGCGCTGGCGCAACGCGCGCCGCGTAAGTCAGCTGGAACTGGCGTTGCGTGCGGGCACCACCCAACGGCACGTGAGCTACATGGAGCAGGGCCGGTCGCGGCCGGGCCGCACAATGGTCGTGCGGCTGGCCGAGTCGTTGGAGCTCTCGCTGCGAGAGCGCAATGCGCTGCTCTTTGCCGCCGGCTATGCCCCGCTCTTTCGCGAGTCGCCGCTTGATGACGAAGCACTGCGACCCATGCGCGACGCGCTCGCCCAGATTCTCGAGGGCCACCTGCCGTACCCCGCCGTGGTTGCGGGGCCGACCGGCGACCTCATCGCGGCGAATGCGGCGGTTGAGCTTCTGGCCACAGGCGCTGCGCCGGCGCTGCTCGAGCCGCCGGTAAACGTGCTGCGCCTCGCGGTCCACCCCGAGGGGATGGCGAGCCGCGTCGAGAATCTGGCCGAGTGGGGACGGCACATCATCGAGAGCGTCCGCGCGCGGGCGCTGCGCAGCCCGGACCCGCGCCTCGATGCGCTCCTCGCGGAGCTCGAGGGCTACGTCCCGCCGATGTCGCCGGGCCCCGATCACGTCGGCTTCGCCGTGCCGCTGCGGCTGCGTTGCGACGAGGGCGAGCTGCGCCTCATCACGACGCTGACCTCGTTCGCAACCGCCGTCGACGTCACGCTCGCGGAGATCCATCTCGAGGCGTTCCTGCCGGCAGACGACGCCACCGCGCGGATCCTGCGCGAGCGCGAGCGGGCTCGGCGAGCTGGAGCCACCGGAGACTCACTGCCGTCGCAGCTCGTCGTCGGTTCACACAGCAGGTAGGAGGCGGTCGCGCAAACGCCCGGCGTCACCGGGTGCCGGATGTACCGCACAGCGCGCAGGACAAGCTGTCGATTCCGGACCGACGACAACGCGGCGCCCGCCCGGCACATTGGGCGCATGGACAACGAACCACCGGTCATCCGGGTGGACGGTCTGACGAAGCGCGATGGCAGACCTTAGCCGTCGATCGGCGCAGCTTCGACGTGCTGCCCGGTCGCGTCACGGGCTTCCTGGGTCCCAAAGGGGCGGGCAAGTCGACGACGATGCGTCTGATCCTCGGCCTCGACAGGCCGACCGCGGTGACGGTCACGATCGCCGGCGGCGACTACCCCCGGAAGCGCCGACCGCTGCACGAGCGCGCGCACACCTCACGACGCCGGCGCACGCGAACGCCATCCCCCGCAGCCGCGTCGACGACGTGCTCGACCTTCGTCGGCCTCGAGACGGTCGCCGGCCGGCGCCTCGGGAGGTTCTCGGTCGGCACGACCCAGCGCCTCGGCGTCGCAGCCGCGCTGCTCGGAGACCCCGGCGTGCTACTCCTCGACGAGCCAGTCAACGGACTCGACCCGGAGGGCGTGGCCTGGATGCGCGGTCTGCTGCGCTCGCTCGCCGTCGAGGGGCGGACGGTGCTCGTCTCGAGACCCGCGGCGGTCCAGGACTGCGGCCGGTACCTGCGGTACGGCGGGATGTCGCTGCGAACGGCCATCCACCACTCGTGCGGGCTTCGGGGGGGTACGTCGACCAGTCCTCGGTTCGACATCAGCACAGCCTCCGACGGGCCCGGACACTCCCGTCTCAGCCGTTCACGAAGAACGTGGGCAGGTCACCTAGAGCGCGAGCATCGCCGCGGCGACCTCGTCGGCGGCCACATTGGGGATCGCGGTCGGGGCTCGTTCGAGCACGAGCAGCCGCGCACCGGGGATCTCGCGCGCGAGCGCCTCGCCGTTGCCGACCGGGAAGAACGGTCCCGGCGACCGTGCACCACGAGCGCCGGGATCGCGAGCTCGGGCAGGCGCTCACGCCAGCGCGGCTTGCAGTTGAGCTTGGAGAACACCATGCCCATTTGATTGGCCATCTGGACCGCGGGCTCCGTGCCCGGCGTGCGGTCCCAGATGCGCCCGGCGATCGCGCGGGCGGTGGCGGGATCGTCCCCGCGGATCTCCGCGCCGGCGGCGGCGAACTCCGCCACGGCAGCCCGGTCGGACCAATCGGGCATCGGCTGCGAGAACAGCCGATCCATCGTCGCCGCGTCATGGTCGGGCAGGTCGTCGTCGACCCGGCCCGGTGCGACGGACCGCGTCCCGACGAGGGTCAGCGCCGAGAACGCGTCCGGGTGATCGAGCGCGGCGACCTGGGCGACCATCCCGCCGACGCCGATGCCCGCCGGGTGCGCTGGCCGGTCGTCGAGTTCGCGGGCGAGCGCCGCGGCGTCGGCGGCGAGATCACGCAACGTGTACGCCGGAGCCTTGGGATCGACCGTGGTCGACTCGCCGCAGTCGCGCAAGTCGTACCGCACGACGTGACGTCCGCCACGAGCGAGCGCCTCGCAAAGCGCGTCGGGCCAGGAGAGCATCGTCGTCCCGCCCGCAAGCAGAACGAGCGGCGCCGCCTCGTCGCCGAAGCGCTCGACCCCAAGCGTGACGCCGTTGGCCTCAACCGTCGTCACGCGGCCGGCGCCGACGCGACGACGCCATCGGGCGTGCGGAACGGGTGGACCGTCGAATGCATCGTCAACCTCCAGGACAGCGTCGTGGAACGGTGGCACAACGACCGCGGCACAAGCTACACGCGCCGCGTTCGGTCCGCCGCGCGCGGCGCCGCCGGTGGTCACTGCCGCGCGGTGACGCCTGAGGGGGTTGCGCGCGATAACACCCTGTTCCGTCAATCCACCCGCCGGCGCCCCAGCTGTAGTTCCTAGTGCCCGGCCGCCCGTCGTTCGGTCCAGCGTGAGTGTTAGTGCTCGCGGTTATGAGAGTCCGGATGGGAGAGGATGGTTGATGGCGAGAGCCAAGCGGTATTGGCCTGAGCAGATCGTGGCGAAGCTGCGGGAGCACGAGAAGCTGCAGGCGCAGGGGTTGACGATCCCGCAGGCGTGCAAGCGGATTGGCATGGTTGACAGAAGAAGTCGTTGAGGCCGCAGGCTCAGCGCGCGCGGCGTCTCATCCGGAGCGCTGCGAGGACAAGTCGAAAGCGACCGCCCGGCAGCCGGCCAACGGCTACGCGGCGCGCGCGACGCTCTCGCGACGTGCGTCAGACGACGGCAGCCTCAACCGACTGCGGGGGGACCACCCAGCAGCGGGGCACGATGGATCAGGGCGTCGCGGTCGACGGTCAGCGGTCTTGCGTGAAGCAGACGATCCGCCGACCCTACCGCAAGCTCGGCGCTCACGGCCCCGAGGCGCTACGGCAGATCGCGGGTCGTCGTGCTGCGGTAGCCCGTCGGGGAATTGCGTCTACAACCCGCCCCCGCTATAAGAAAAAGCCCCGCTCAGGCAAGGTTTTCGGTTTTTCTTTGGGCAAGCGCGGGCCGTGTTTCGTACCGTGTCCCCGGATATGTCCCGAAGCTTGGGCCATCTCAGGCCGCTCGGGTCGCGACCACGGGGACGCTGACCGACCTCCTGTCGGTCGCCCCAGGTGTGCGACCCTCGACAAGATCGAGCGTCCCGGTCTCTCGATCCAGGTCGTCTGAGCGTCGAAGCGTCTCGCGCCGGACCCGTCACCCGCTCCATAGCCCGCTCAATGGGACGGCGGCCAGGCGGTCCCCGAACGGATGCGTCTCCCCACCGGTGTGGAGCAGGACACCAGCCTTGAAGCGCGCGCCGAGCTTGTCGCGCAGATAGCGCAGCCCGGCGAAGTCTGCGCTGGATGCGGTGGCGGCGGCTTTGACCTCGACTCCTGCGAGCTCGCCGCTATGGCGCTCGATCACGATGTCGACTTCGCGCTGCTTGTTGTCGC